>NZ_CDWWEW010000062.1:0-12368 GCF_977966315.1 Frankia sp. CeRuru1 | reverse complement strand
ACGGTATGCGGCTCACCGGCGCGCTCGTCACCCACTACCACGCTGATCACATCGGCGGAAACGCGTTCGGCATGGAGATCGAGGGTGTCCGCCAGTTGCTCGGCCGGCAGAACGTCCCGATCCACGTCAACCGGGCCGAGGCGGAGTGGGTACGGCGGGCGACCGAGGTCTCCGCGTCCGATCTGGTCGAGCATGACGACGACGACGTGGTGATGGTCGGGGAGATCCCCGTGCGGCTGCTGCACACCCCCGGCCACACCCCCGGCAGCCAGTGTTTCCTCGTCGACGACCGGCTCGTTGCCGGGGACACCCTGTTCCTCGAGGGCTGCGGCCGGATGGACCTGCCCGGTGGCGACGCGGGACTGATGTACGACAGCCTGCGTCGGTTGGCCGCGTTGCCGGACACCACCACCGTCTTCCCCGGCCACCAGTACTCTCCGCAGGCGTCGGAGGATCTCGCGGTGGTCAGGCGGATGAACCACGTCTTCCGGCCGACGAGCGCCCAGCAGTGGAAGGCGATGCTGGGCTTGTCCTGAATCCCGCGGTCGACCGGGTCGCCGCCGGGAAGACCCTCGTGTTCGCGGAACCGCATGGTCGACAAGGCGAGGAGCCCCGTATGGCAGCCCCGGTCCGTGCCGCCGCCCTGCAGCTCGGCTGTCCCGACGAGGAGAACGCGGCGGACCGGGTGCGCAGGGTGCTGGGGGAGATCCGGCGGACCCAGGCGGACCTGGTCGTCCTCCCCGAACTATGGGTCACCGGCTATTTTCACTTCGATCGGTACGAGGCGGAGGCGGAGGCGTTGACCGGGCCGACGGTTACCGCCCTGCGGGAGGCCGCCCGGGAACGCGGATGCCACCTGGTGGCCGGCAGCATCGTGGAACGGTCCGCCGACGGACGGCTTTTCAACACGACCGTGTTGATCGGTCCGGACGGGATGATCCGGCATGCGTACCGCAAGGTGCACCTGTTCGGCTACGGCTCCGCGGAGGCTCGGTTGCTGACGCCGGGTGCCACGGTCGGAACCGTCCCCACCGAACTCGGCGTCGTCGGGCTGGCGACCTGTTACGACCTCCGGTTTCCCGAGCTGTTCCGGCTGCTGGCCGAGGGCGGTGCCGAGATCGTGGTGGTGGTGTCGGCCTGGCCGTTGGCCAGGCTGGACCACTGGCGCATGCTCACCCGCGCCCGGGCCATCGAGAACCAGGTGTACCTCGTCGCCTGCAACGCCGCGGGCCGCCAGGCGGGCCGGGAGATGGCCGGGGCGAGCGTCGTCGTCGATCCGTGGGGAGAGGTGCTTGCCGAGGCCGGCCCGCGGCCCACCACGGTGCGCGCGGAGCTGGACCCGGCCCGACCGGCCGCCGTTCGTGCCGAGTTCCCGGTGCTCACGCATCGCCGGCTAGGGCTCGACCACCAGAACCGGCTCGACCCCGCGTATCCGCTCGACCTGGCCGGGCGTGGCGAGGCCTTTCTCGACTTCTGGCGGGAGCGGCACCTGTGCAGCCTGACCACCGTCCGGCCGGAGGGCAGCCCGCACGTGGTCGCCGTCGGCGCGACGCTCGATCCGGCGGCGGGCATCGCCCGGGTGATCACATCGGCCCGATCCCGCAAGGCCCGCCTGATCGCGGCGGGGCCGGCCCAGGGCACCCCCGTCGGGCTCTGCCAGATCGACGGTCGACGCTGGTCGACGCTGGAGGGACTGGCCGTGCTCCGGGATGATCCGGTGAGTGTGGCCGACGCCGAGTTCCGCTATGCGCAGCGTTACCGCACGCCGCGGGCCAATCCCCGGCGTGTCGTCGTAGAGGTGCGGATCACCCGCGTGCTCGGCAGCGTCTGACCCTCAGGGGCCGAGGGGAACCGCCACGGTGGCCGGGAGAACCGGATCCCCGCTCCCCGTGGCGGCCGTGGGTGCCGTGGCGGCCGAGGCGGTGGCCAGTGCCGCGGATGGTGCCGGCGGGCCCGGCTGCGTGGGTATGGGAGCCGCACCGGCTCGGGGCATCGCTCGCCGGCCCCGGGGAGTCTTTCCCCAAGGCTTCGCGATTGACAGCACCGTCGCCGTGATGAACAGGACGTTCATCACACTGGCACCGAGGACGATCGCGACGGTCGGAGCCGTGTAGGCGACCTCCCCCCCGTCCGTCGCCTGTCCGGCCCGCACGATCAACGGGCGCATCACGGAGCCGCCGAGTATCACGGCAACGACGGTGATGACGAGTTTCGTCGCCACCCACCAGTGCCGCAGCAGTCCCCATCTCGTTTTTACCGAGATCACCACCCCGGTGACCAGGGTGAGCAGAGCGAGCGGGATATCGAGGACCCGGTCGACGACGTGCATGAGCTCATATGCGGAGTGCCGAAGACCGGCATCGGCCGCCGCGGTCGAAGCCAGGACAAGCTGTGCGAACGCCACGCCATTCCAGCCGACACCCACCAGCACATGCATTGCCAACAGGGTGGTGCGCATCGGTTTACGCAGGTGGCGGCACCGCTCGTGCAGGGTGGGTCCGGTCCGACCGGGTCCGGTCGCCGATGCGCCGGCCGTCGAGGCCACGGCGGGTACGGGATTCCCGGAATCGGCTGTCTCCGCAGGATCGGCCGTCGGTGCCGGACCGCGCGGTGATGCCGGGTCTGCCGGGTCTGCCGGTGCCGCCGGACCGGCAGGCGTCGCGCTGGCGGCCGGGTCGGTGCCGGCTGCTGGGCCCGTGCTGTCCGCGGTCTCGAGTGGCGTCGAACCGGCTGCGGTGGGCACCGCCCCGGCGGGGGATGCGGTCATGCGGACGTCTCGGGCAGATTCATCGTCCGATTCTCTCCGTCACTAGATCATCAAGTGAGACGATTTTCAGGCGTCCTGGGATGGCTCTCCGAGCAGCGGATCGAAATAGTACAGCCAATCGGTTGGCCCGGTCTGACACAGGTGACCAGAAGCTACTTTCACAATTTAAATGCAACCGAGCTCGGGCTGTGTACGGATCATGGTATAGAAAGATTGATCATCAGTGGTGTGGGCTTCCGGCGCCGCCACCTTTACGCCCGGTCGGTCGACGGCTCGACCCGTGCGCAACCCACGCGCATGGGACCGGTCCGCTCCACAGCGGCCCGCGGAGGGCGGGCTGCGGCAGGTGACCCCGACGGGGAGCGGGCCGGTCAGGCTGGTGGGATCCGAATCCCTGACCCGGGTCAGGGATTCGGGGTGGGACCGTCCGGTTCGGTCTGCTCGGCGAGGAAACGCTCCAAAGCCTCGCCGAGTTCGTCGGCGGTCGGCAGCGGCTGGACGTCGTCCGTGGTCGGCAGGCCCGGCCCGCGCCGTCCGCGCTGGTAGGCGTCGTACTGCTCTTCCAGGGCGCTGACCAGCGCGGCGGCCTCGCCGCCCTTGGCGATCTGGCTGTCGACCTCGTCCTGGATGGCAACCGCGGCGGAGCGCAGCCCGTCCAGCGGGAGCAGGAGCCCGGTCGCCTTCGACACCGAGGTCAGCAGGACCTCGGTGGCCGCCGGATAGGTCGTCTGCGCCAGGTAGTGCGGGACGTGGACGGCGAAACCCATCGCATCCCGGCCTTCCCGCCCGAGCTCGAATTCCAGCAGGTGGCCGGCGCTGCCAGGGACCTGTAGCCGGCGCAGCCAGGGCTCATGCCCCACGATGAGGTCCTTACGGGTCGCGTGCGCGCTCACCACCGACGGGCGGGTGTGCGGCACCGCCATCGGAATCGCGTTCAGCCCGACCGTCAGACGGATGCCGAGCCGGGCCACGAGGCCTCGCAGCGCCACCGTGAACCGCTTCCACTGCAGGTCTGGCTCGGGCCCGGCCAACAGCAGGAACGGAGTGCCCGCCTCGTCCCGCAACAGGTACAGCGCGAGGACGGGATCTTCGTAACTCTCCCAGTGATCCTCGGAGAAGACCATGGTCGGCCGGCGGGACCGGTAGTCGAGCAACTGGTCGATGTCGAAGGTGGCGAGCAGCCGATGGTCGAGCGCGGTCATCAGGTGCTCGCCGGCCAGGCTGACCGCGCCGCCAGCGTCGACCACCCCGGTCATCGCCTCCAGCATGACGGGACGGCCGAGATCGATCGAACCGCCGGCCAGGTCCTCGACGAGATCGTAAAGTGCATCGGGATCAAGCACGGGTTGAGGTCCTCCTCACGCCACGGGTCGCGTCCGTCGTCAGGAAGAAGCGTGGCGCGCGCCTCCTCATTCCACCGGCTTATTCCACGGGCCTGTCGCGGCCCGGGGATGCCAGCGAGCCTCGTCACACAGGCGATGCGACAATTTTACCGGTAAGGAGCGATTCGCCGGTGGGTGGTGACGGGCTGTTATCGCAACCCCGCTAGGCTGTCAGGAACGCTCCGGGGCCGGACTGGACCGAACCGGCGTGGTGTGTCCGGTCGTCAGGCACATCCGCGCGGCGGAAGGTGACACGGGATGATCGAAGCGCAGGGATTCACGGCCTCACCGGGGCACACTGACCTCGGACGGCCTGGCAGCGGTCTGGAAGCCATCGACGTGCGCCGGATTGAGGCCGTGTGCGCGCCGCTGCGCGCGTTGCACACCGAGGGTCTCCTCGCCGGCCTGTTCGACGGCCTCGACGAGGTGGCAGCCCTCGTCGATCTGGTGGCACGGTACTGTGTCCTGGACCACGCGGCGCTGCTGATCGCCGTGGACGACTTCGAGGCCGCGCTCGCGGCGTTGCCCGCTCTCGGCGTGCGGCCGAGCACGCTGGTGCCCAGCGTCATCGTGAAGGCCCGGCTGGCCGAGCGCTACGCGGTGCGCGCGGAGCTGCTCGACGTGCGTCTCACCCACGCCGCGCTGCGGTCCAGTGCGGGCGCGGACCGCACGTTGGAGATCTTCATGCTCCGGCGGACACCTGGGCTACCGGCCGGGCTCATCGAGCAGGAACGTGTGTTCGAGCTCGAGCGGCACTTCGCGATGCGGCTCCCGGACCCAAATCTGGTCATCATCGAGGGACTGCGCTGGGTGTTGCGGACCCGGGCCGAGTTCCACTGGGACGGTGGCGGCTACAATCCGCATGACCGGCCGGCTTCCGGAGGTACGAGCGTGCTGTACTTTTTGCGTCTCGCGCCGGACGGTGAGGGAGGTGTCCGCCGCGAGCGGCTGGAAATCAAGTTCTTCGGCGATTTCTCCGCCATCGCGGACACACATCTCGCCCCGCGCGCCGACGGCGCGCCCGCGTGGGAGGTGCCGCCCGGTGCGCCGCACGCATGGTCAACCCGCCCACGTAGGCTGTGATCAGCACGCCGGGCGCCCGCCGCAGCGGTGACTCCGCTGGAGGACGAGCACGACTCAGGCCCCCACCTCCTCAGGCCCCGAGGAGCAGCGCCCAGACCACCAGGCTCACGAACGACAGCGGAACCCCGACTCCCACCAGCAGGCTTGGCAACGGTGTCGCGAGTTCGTGACGGGCGGCGATGAGTGCGCCGGCGACCATCGGGGGCATCGCCACCTCGAAGAGGGCCACCCGCACGTCATGATCTCCGACGGTCCCCGTCAGTGCGTAGATCCCCACCACGAGCGCGGGCGCGGCGACCAGCTTGATGCCGAGGCCGAGGGCTAGCTCTCGCCACCACACCCGGACCGCACGCACCTGGAGTTGCAGACCGATGGAGAACAGGGCGAGTGGGGTGAGGGTGCCACCAAGCGACCCCAGCGCGGCGTTCAGCCAGTCCGGGAACGTCACCGGCCGCAGGACGAGCGCGGCTACCAGGGCGATCAGCGCCGGAGCGGTGAGGACCCGACGGGCGAGCTCGGCGCGGGAAAGCGATGCGCCGGCACTGATCGTGACCGTCCCGAGGACCACCGTGTTCAGCAGCAGGAAGGAACCGAGCTGATCCACGAGCACGGCGACCGGGACCGACGACGCGCCGAAGAAGGCGGTCACCATCGGGATGCCGACGAAGCTCGTGTTCGCCACTGCGGTTGTGGCGATCAGGGCGACGACGACCTCCCGCGGCATCCGCAACGCTCGTCCGGCCAGCACGTAGCCGGCCGTCGTCAGGATGAAGAGCAGATAGGGCGCGGCGATGACGAGCGCGAGGTTCGGCGGGAAGACGATGCCGTGCATGGCGCGCAGCGTCAGAGCGGGCAGGGCCACGTCCAGCAGCCAGATGTTGATCACATGGGCGGTGTCCGCGGGCAGTCGTCCGCGGTGCCGGACCCCGATGCCCGCCACCAGGCCGACGAGGAGCACGATCAGTGCGGACATTCGGCCATCGTGGCAGCCGGGGTTCCCGGAAGGCGCCGGGATGCGCCGGGCGTGGGACAGGCCACGCGGCCGGCCTGGGGCGGGGACCGGCGCGCGGATGGATCACGGCCGGTGGGTCCGGCGGCGCCGGTGCCGTCGCAGTAGCCGGGGCAGCAGGATGTTGGCGGCGAACAGCACGGCGGCGAGGACGTAGTTGCCCGCACCCAGCCGTTCCTGGCCGGGCAGGGGAAGCAGCGTGTACGTGATCAGAACAACGGCGGACAGCAGCAGGGTGCCGACCATCACCCCGCCGATCCAGGGGGGCGAGTCGGTCATCGAACGGGACCGCCGGCCCGCGGGCGACGGTGTCACGCCACCTGTTTGCACGGGTCTTGCTCCTCGATGTGACCGGCGTTCTGTTGTCAGCGTATATGACACGTGGCAGGCTCACTGTCCAGTTGTGGTGCGCCGTCAGGGGTTTTCGCCCCGTGGTGGCGGTCGGCGCGGTCGGCGGTCCAGCCGGCAAATCGGAGGTACCGATGGCGGCACCTGTCCTCACCGCGCCTGGCGGCCTCGCCTGGCGGGACGGCAAGCGGTACATGTGGCTCACCGCGATCATCGTCCCGTTGCTGGCCATCGTGGGATACGGACTGTGGCATCGAACGGGTGTCGGGCTGCACTGGTGGATCACCCCGCTCTTCGTCTTCGTCCTGGTTCCGCTGCTCGACATGACCACACCGCCGGATCCGGTCAATCCACCGGAGGAGATCCGGGCCGCGCTGGAGGCCGACCGTTACTACCGCCGGTGTACGTATCTCTACCTGCCGCTGGCGGGCGTCGGCCTGGTGCTGGGCGCCTCGGCCTGGGCGAACGGCGACCTGTCGTGGTCCGCCCGGATCGGAGTGGTGGTGTCGGTCGGCACCGTGACCGGGGTGGGCATCACCACCGCGCACGAGCTCGGCCACAAGCGAGGGATTTTCGAGCGGTGGTTGGCGAGGTTGATGCTGGCGCCGACCGCGTACGGTCACTTCTCCGTAGAGCACAACCGGGGCCATCACGTGCGGGTAGCGACGGCGGCGGACCCGGCGAGTGCCCGGTTGGGGGAGAGCTTCTGGCGGTTCTGGCCGCGGACCGTCGTCGGTAGTCTGCGTTCCGCCTGGTCGCTGGAGGCTGCCCGGCTGCGGTTGCGCGGCCGACGGGTCTGGTCGGTGCGCAATGAGGTCGTGCTCGGCTGGTTGCTCACCGCAGTGTTGTTCGCGACGCTGGCCGTCGCGTTCGGGCCGGCCGTGCTCGTCTTCCTCGTCGCCCAGGCGGCCTTCGGGTTTACCTTGTTGGAGGGGGTCAACTACATCGAGCACTACGGCCTGGCCCGGGAGCTGACCCCGAGCGGGCGTTATGAGAAGGTCGACCCCCGGCACAGCTGGAACAGCGACGCCGTGATCAGCAATCTGGCGCTCTACCAGTTGCAGCGACACAGCGATCACCACGCCAACCCGACCCGGCGCTACCAGGCGCTGCGGTCCTTCGAGGCCTCTCCCCAGCTGCCGGCGGGGTACGCTACGCTCCTGCTCGCGGCGTATCTCCCGCCGGTGTGGTTTCGGCTGATGGACGACCGCGTCGTCGAGCATTACGGCGGGGACGTCACCCGGGCGAACCTGCACCCCGCGCGCCGGGCCGCTCTGCTGACCCGGTACCGGCCGCCGTCCGGGCCGCCGCCGTCCGGTACCGAGGCCGACGGGCCTCCGTCCCGGGGCGGTGCTCGTGGGTGAGCACTTCCTCGAAGAACGCACGGTAACCGCGCAGAGTCGTCCGCGGGATCGCCGGTCGGCAAGGGTTCCGACGGGGATCTGTCAGCTCTGGCCGGATTCCTCGGAGGTGCTCTGCTTGGCGGCGGCGTCCTGATCGGCCGGCCGAGGAGGAGCCGAGCCACCGAGATGCGCGGGCAGCCACCAGTCCGGCTCGCCCGGCGCGGGCCGCGGGTAGCGGCGCTGCGCATCGTCGAGCAGCTCGTTCATCACCTTCTCCAGCAGCGCCGTGCCGTCGCGGCCCTTACCCAGTTCCGTGGGCTGGACGGGCCTGCCTACCGTGATCGAGACGCGGACGCCGATCGCGTCCCGCAGGCTGAAGGGCCGTCCCTTGGTGAAAATGCGCTGGCTGCCCCAGAGAATCACCGGGATCACCGGCACCTTCGTGTGAGCGGCCATCCGGGCCGCCCCGGTCTTGAATGTCGCCAGACAGTAACTCGGACTGATCGTCGCCTCGGGGAAGACGCCCACGAGTTCCCCGGCTCGCAGTGCGTCGAGGGCGTGGCGCAGAGACGCCGCGCCGGCCTCCCGGTCGACCGGGATGTGGTGCATGCCGCGCATGAGCGGCCCGCTGATCCGGTGGTCGAAGACTGCCTTCTTGGCCATGAACCGGACCAGCCGACGCTCCGCGATCCAGAACGGCAGACCCGCGAGCGCGAAGTCCAGGTACGAGACGTGATTGATCAGGACGATGCCGCCCCCCGATGCCGGGATGTTCTCCGTGCCCTGGATGTCAAGACGCAGGCGCAGTGCGCCGAAAAGTCCCCGCACCATGCTGACCACCGGCCGGTAGACGTACTCCGCCACGACGGGCCACTCCTCGATGTTCCTCGCGGTCTCACCGGTGTGCCGAATGCGACACGACCTTACCCCCACCCCCTGACACCGGTCGTCGTGGATGTCCGGCGATACCGCGGTCCGGTTTCACCGGAAGGCGACATCGCGTGCGGGCGGGGGGCAGGATCGATGATGTTCGTATCAGACGTCTGTGGAGGAGCGGGACCAACCGCGCGGATGAGGGAGAGACAACGGAAATGGAGATTCTGCGCCGGGGCATCGCGGCGCAGCCGGCGCCGCCGCAGTGGGTGCTCGTCGTTGCCGCGATTCTGGCGGCCCTGACGGTACTCAGCGACCGCCTATGGCCTATATCTAGACATGTGATAACAATTGCACACGAAGGTGGACATGCCCTGGCCGCGGTCGCGACCGGGCGCCGCCTGGCTGGCGTTCGGCTGCATTCGGACACCTCCGGAGTGACCGTGTCCTCCGGGCGGCCGACCGGTGCGGGTGTCGTCGTGACCGTCGCCGCCGGCTACACGACACCGTCCCTGCTCGGTCTCGGAGCTGCGGGCCTGCTGGCCACCGGCCGGACGAGTCTGCTGCTGCAGTTGTGCGTGGCGCTGCTGCTGGCGATGCTGCTCGTGATCCGCAACGGTTTCGGGGCCCTGTCCGTGCTGGGGAGTACCGCGGGAATCCTGGCGGTCTCCTGGTTCGCGCCGCAGAGCGTGCGCGCCGGATTCGCCGCGTACATTGCGTGCTTCCTGCTGTTGGGCGCGATCCGCCCGGTGATCGAGGTGCAGCGGGGGCGCCGTCGGCGCCGGGCCGGGGATTCCGATCCGGATCAGCTCGCACGGCTGACCGGACTGCCCCCGACGCTCTGGGTCGGGTTCTTCGGCCTGGTCAATCTCGGCGCGCTGGCCGGTGGCCTCGCCGCGCTGTTCGGGTGACTTTCGCGTTCGGGTGACTTTCGCGTTCGGGCGACCCTCGCGTTCGGGCGACCTCCGCGCGGAACCTGCGAACTGTCGGACCCGGGTGCCACACTGGCGCCATGTGCGGTCGGTACACCCAGAAGCTGAAGACCGACGACCTCGCCGCGGCGATGTCCGCTCACGACGAGACTGCCGGCGCGGTGACGGAGAACTACAACGTGGCGCCCACCTCGACGATGCCGATCGTCGTCGCCGAGCCGTGTGAGCTCCCGGACGGCGCTCTTCGGGGTGAGGCGCACCTCCCTCCGGCCGGGAAGCCGCCTCCGGCCGGCCGGACCGAGCGGGTCCTTCGCCTCGCGACCTGGGGGCTGGTGCCGTCCTGGGCCAAGGACCGGACGATCGGCGCAAAGATGATCAATGCGCGGTCGGAGACGGCGGCGACCAAGCCGGCGTTCCGGTCGGCCTTCGCCGCACGGCGCTGCCTCGTCCCGGCGACCGGGTTCTACGAGTGGTTCCATCCGGGTGGTGGCTCGCGGCGGGGGCAACCCTTCTACATCCGTCCCGCGGGCCATCCCGCAACCGGCGGGATCTTCGCGTTCGCGGGTCTCTACGAGGTCTGGCGCCGGGGTGAGGCCCCGCTGGTGACCTTCACGATCCTCACGACCGGAGCCGCCGCGGGGCTGGAGTTCCTGCACGACCGCTCGCCGGTGATCCTGCCCGAGGCCGCCTGGGATCGCTGGATGGATCCCTCGGTCCGCGATCCCGCCGCGTTCGCCTCGCTGCTGCGGCCGGCGCCGGCCGGGGTGGTCGCAGCGCATCCGGTCGCAGCCGAGGTGGGCAGTGTCCGGAACAAGGGTCGTCATCTCATCGATCCCGTCGAGATCGATCCGGTGGTCGCCGCGGCCGTCGCGCAGGCGGGCGGGCGGGCGGCTCTCGCGGTGGACCCGGAGCGGTCCGGTGGTTCCGTCGGCGGTGGTGCCGGTTCGTCCGCGCGGGTGGGCGGCACCGTCGATCTGTCGTTGTTCGGTATCGACCCGGTTGATACCCCCGTCAATGCCCCGGGCAAAGGCACTGCCGCCGGGCCGGGAGGCGGGTGACCCGGCGGGCGCGCTCGGCAATCGCGGGTTGATCCGCCGGAAATCCGGAGAACGGATGGTCGCCGGAGGTCAGGAGTGACCGCGCGGGCGAAGCGCGAGCCCGAGCGCGATCTCGGTGACGCCGGTGACGATCAGTTGGATTCCGAAGATCACCGCTAGTGCCATGATCGTCGCTCCCGGCCAGGTCAGCGCCAGTACGCCGAGGACGATACTGAGCGCGGCCAGGATGAGCGGACCGGCGATGCCGCGACCGGTCCCGCGCGAGGATCTGCTCGCCCAGGTCACCAGGGCCCGGACGACCCCGGTGATGATCAGTATCGTGCCGACGAGCAGCGCGACGACTCGGAGGGTGGCTCCCGGCCACAGCAGCACGATGACGCCGCCGACCGCAAGCATGATCCCAAACAGGGCAGTCCCCGCGGTGTTCTCCGACCGGACCGCGGCGATCGTCTCGCTGATGCCGGAGAGCACGAGTGCCACCCCGGCGAGGACCGCCAGTGTGCCGGCGGTCGCGAAGGGGTTCGTGATCAGTAGAAGTCCCAGCACGGTGACCGCCGCACCGAGCAGGAGCAACGCCGGCCACAGCGCGCTGGGGGCTTGCTGACGTCGGTGCTGCCGGTAGATCGTGGCCATCGAGGCACCTCCCCGGGTCGGGGCTCCGCCCGGAAATGCGCGGGCCGCTCTCGTCAGAAGGTCTCTACCCGGTTCTGGTGAGCCGCTACCGCGACTCATACTCCCGGCCGGCTGCCGGCGGGGTTGGTGCGCCGTGGAGGGTTCGAGCGGTCGGATCCGTTTCGGAGGCGTGCCCTCCAGGGAGTCGGACCGACCGCCACGCCGTGATCAGCTATCGGAGATACTGATCGCCTCGGTTGGGCAGGAGTCGACAGCCTCCTGGAGGTCGTCCCACCTGGCGTCGTCGGGTTCCTCGTCGAGGAGGTAGAGGAAGCCGTCGTCGCGGATCTCGAACACGTCCGGGACGAGACGGACACAGGTTCCGCTGCTCGCGCAGCGGTCGTAGTCGACAGTCACGCGCATCGGCGCACCTCCCAGTGGTGCTCCCACAATCAGTGTCGAGCGGACCTTACCGCCGAGCCCATGGCTGCGACAGAACCGGGACCCCGGCAGGCCACTGGGCGGGGGCTGTGGACGACGGGCGGCTGTCCACAGGACGGCGGCAAGCGGAGCGGGAGCCGCCGTGATCGATCTACGGTCCAGCCATGGTCGAATCCACCCCTGGTCCCGGGTACCCGCCGCCGGCCCCGCCGCCGCGCTTCCCCGTCCGCGCATTTCCGTCTGAACCGTCCGTTTCGTCGCGATGGCCATCGCTGGACCTGCTGCCGTCGGACGACGCCACCGTGCCGCTGCGTCCGCCGGACCCACCAGTAGACGGCTCGGCTGGTGGATCCCGCCGCGTTCGCGACGCCACGTTCACCAAAGACGAGCAGGAGATCGGTGGCGACGAGTCCGACCTGGTCGGGATTCGCGAGGGCGTGTTCCTCGATGAGGACCGGGCCGCCGACGGATGGGCCGCGGACGAGCTCGCGGCGGACGGGGCCGATCTTGGTCGGCCGGT
>NZ_CDWWEW010000061.1:0-17866 GCF_977966315.1 Frankia sp. CeRuru1 | reverse complement strand
GTCACGCCCTCTCCAGATGAGGCAGCGCGCGAAGCCCACGTTCGAGATGCCACTGGAGATAGGCGGCGACGATGCCACCGGCCTCCCGCCGGGCGCGGGCGTCACTGACCAGTGCACCGTCCCAGTCACCGCGCAACAGATCCGCGAGCAGCCGCACCGCACCCGCGGACACCGACGCCGCACCGTGCGGGCGACATTGCGGGCACACTACGCCGCCGCCCGACACGGACAACGACAGGTGCAGCCCAGGCCCACCGCAGCGCGCGCAGTCGTCTAGGGCCATCCCATACCCGGACACCGCGAGCGCCCGCAGCAGGAACGCGTCGAGGACGAGCGCGGGTGGGCGCTCCCCGCCGGCGAGCGTACGCAGACCACCGACGAGCAGGAGGAACAGCCGCAGGGCGGGCTGGCGTTCCTCGCTGGTCAACCGCTCGGCGGTCTCGAGCATCACCGCGGCCGCGGTGTACCTCGGGTAGTCGACGGCGATCGTGGCGCCGTAGGGAGAGATGATGTCCGCCTGGGTGACCGTGTCCAGCGCCCGGCCGGAATGCAGCAGCAGATCGACGTACGTGCCCGGCTCCAGCCGCGACCCGAACCGCGAGGACGTTTTGCGGACACCCTTGGCGACGGCCCGCACCCGACCGGTCCGACGGGTGAGCACGGTAATGATGCGGTCGGCCTCGGCGAGGGGGGCCGTGCGCAGGACGACACCTTCGTCGCGATACACCGGCACCCGCCCATGGTTGCACGGCCCCGAGTTCATGCGGTGAAGCGAGGTCGCCCGGCAGATGGCCGGTACCGGCCGGGATGTTCTCCTGAGGAGCCCGCCGGGCATCCCGTTCCCATAGCCGGGGTAGGTACGGCAGTACAGAGCGGCATGGACGCGGTACTGACGGTGCCCCGGTGGGGCCGGCGGCGAGCCGGCTCAGAACCCCAGGCGACGCAGCTGACGCGGATCGCGCTGCCAGGCCTTGGCGACCTTGACATGTAGATCGAGGAAGACCGGGGTGCCGAGGAGCGCCTCGATCTGGGTGCGGGCGCGGGAACCGACTTCCTTGAGGCGGGATCCACTGGTCCCGATGACAATCGCCTTCTGGCTGGGCCGCTCAACGAAGACGTTCACCCGGACGTCGAGGAGAGGACGCTGCGCCGGCCTGCCCTCCCGGGGGACCATCTCCTCCACCACGACGGCGAGCGAGTGCGGCAACTCGTCGCGGACCCCCTCCAACGCGGCCTCACGGACGAGTTCGGCGACCATCACCTGTTCCGGTTCGTCGGTCAGCTCCCCACCGGGATACAGCGCAGGCCCGGCGGGCAGCCGGGCGACGAGCACGTCGGCGAGCACGTCGACCTGGTAGGAGCGCACCGCGCTGACTGGAACGATGTCACTGAACTCGCCGAGCCCGGCGATCTCGAGCAGGCGGGCGCCGATCCGATCGGGATCGGCGACCCGGTCTGTCTTGGTGAGGATGGCGACCACCGGGGTGCGCTTGGGCAGCCGGGACAGCTCCTCGGCGATGAAGCGGTCCCCCCGGCCGACCGGCTCGTCCGCGGGCATGCAGAAACCGACGACGTCAACCTCGGACAGCGTGGCCCGCACCACGTCATTGAGCCGCTGCCCGAGCAGCGTGCGCGGCCGGTGCAACCCCGGGGTGTCGACCAGGACGAGCTGGGCGTCGTCGCGGTGGACGATGCCGCGGATGGCGTGCCGAGTGGTCTGTGGTCGCCCGCTGGTGATGGCGACCTTCGTCCCTACCAGCGCGTTCGTCAGCGTCGACTTGCCGGCGTTGGGCCGTCCGACGAGGCAGGCGAAGCCGGCCCGGAACGGCACCGAGGTCGTTGTCGACACGCTAGGTGGTCACCCTGGTCCGGGCGACGCCGTCCGGGCCGGCGAGGAACACCGGGATCCCGGCGCCGAACTCGGCCAACGTCGCCAGGTCGGCGCGGTCGAGCTCGTCCTTCTGCGTGACCACCGCGGCAGCTTCGAACCGGCGGGCGCCACTGGACACCGCGGCGGCCACCGCCGCGCGCAGCGCCGAGATCGCTAGCTCGGCCCGGCCCAGGCCGAGAGTCGCCGCCGCGTAGGTGCGACCGTCGGTGTCACGCAGCGCCGCCCCCTCCGCAGGGTCGCCCGAGGGGGCGTAGGCACGCAGCCGCGCCGCCCTGGCCAGCACCACGAGCTTCGCGTCCTCGGCGGCGAGGTCGAGAGCCGGGGCGCCGTCGGCCGAGTTGCCATCGGCAGGCACGGTCCCCGACCGGGTCACGTCGGCGGTCACGAATTCACCTTTCTGTCCGACGACGAGCTGCGCACGGGTTCGCCGCCGTCGTCGGATCGGGGAGGCGGCGAGCCGTCGTCGCCGTTCGACGGATGCGGCAACCGCTGGACGACCACGGTGCCGATCTGGTTACGCCGGCCGGCGGCCCGTTCCGCCGACAGCCGCAACCCACCGACCGTGACCGTCGCACCCGGAATGGGCACCCGTCCCAGGGCCGTGGCCAGCAGGCCACCGACGGTGAGGGTGTCGTCCGCGCCGGGCAGGTCGTCCACATCGAAGTGGAACAGCTTCGCCAGATCGTCGATGTCGAGCCGGGCGGTTACCCGCGCGGTGTCAGCGTCGATCCACTCCACCGGCGGAACCTCGTTGTCGTACTCGTCGGTGATCTCACCGACGATCTCCTCGAGGATGTCCTCGATGGTGACGAGTCCGGCCGTTCCACCGTACTCGTCGATGACGATCGCCATGTGGGTGCGCGACGCCTGCATCTCGCGGAGCAGGTCGTCCGCGGGCTTACTCTCGGGCACAAGCGCGGGCGAACGCATGATCTCAGCGATCGCACCGTCCTCGCCCCCCTCGCGTTCCCGGCGGACCATGTCCTTGAGGAAGGCGATCCCCACCACGTCGTCGACGCTCTCCCCGATGACGGGGATCCGCGAGAAGCCGCTGCGCAGGGCCAACGCGAGGGCCTGCCGGACGGTCTTCGTCGACTCGATGAAGAGCATGTCCGGACGCGGCACCATCACCTCGCGCACCAGGGTGTCCCCGAGCTCGAACACCGACGCGATCATGTCGCGTTCCTCGCGCTCGATGACCTCGTTCTCCTCGGCGAGGTCGACGAGATCGCGCAGCTCGGCCTCGGAAGCGAAGGGACCATCCCGGAAACCAGGGCCGGGGGTGACCGCGTTGCCGAACGCGATCAGCAGCCGGGGCAACGGCCCGAAGATCCGCGCCAGCCGGACCGTGAGACCGGCGCTGGCCAACGCCACCGCGGGGGCGTGCTGGCGGCCCAGGGTACGGGACATCACCCCGACGAGGATATACGCGACCAGGGTCGAGGCCAGCGTCCCGAGGCCGATCGCGGCGAAGCCGGCCCCGTAGGCGTGCACGAACAGCACCGTGATACAGGCCGCGGCGAGCATCTCCGCGACGATGCGCAGGAGCAGCAGCAGCGCGAGGTAGCGGCCCGGATCGGCCACGACGGTCGCCAGGTTCCGGGCACCGGCCCGGCCCTGGCGGGAGAAGCCCTCGACCGTCACCCGGGAGACCCGGGTCAGGGCCGCGTCGATGCCGCCGAGACCCGCCGCGGCAAGCGAGCCCATCACGGCGATGAAGACGAGAAAAAGATCACCGGAACTCATGCGGACCCCCTTGTGCCGGGTCAGCGTGCGGGCGCGGCAGGGGGCTCTCCGGCGCCACCGCCACGGCCCTGGTCACTACGGCGGCTCTGGTCACTACGGCGGCCCTCGCCGCTGCCCGCGGCATCGCGGGCGGCGTCCGCGTCGCCGGGGGCCCGCACCGCGCCGTCCCACGACGCGAGCAGCTGGCTCTGTAGCTTCCACATCTCGCGTTCCTCGTCCGGCTCGGCGTGGTCGTAGCCGAGCAGGTGCAGGATGCCGTGGGTGCACAGCAGGGACAGCTCGCGATCGAAGGAGTGACCGGCCTGCTCCGCCTGCCGCCGCGCGACGTCCGGGCACAGCACGACGTCGCCGAGCAGGGTGGTCGGATCGTCGTCGACCGACTCCGACCACGAGGCGTCGAAGGCGTCGTCCTGCGGGAAGGACAGGACGTCGGTCGGGCCCTCCTCGCCCATGTACCGGACGTGCAGATCGGTCATAGCCTTCGGCTCCACCAGCATCACCGAGAGCTCGGCGAGCGGGTTCACCTTCATGGCGTCGAGCACGAACCGGGCGAGCGCGGCCAGCCTCACCTCGTCGACGTCACTCGCGCCCGACTCGTTGGCAACGAATACGGCCATCAGCGGTCCTCTCCGACCGCGGCGACGGTCACCGTCGGTCCCGACGGGCAGACCGGGCCGGGGCGGGTGGCGGCGCGCTGGCCGCGTCCCAGCGGGCGTAGGCGTCGACGATCTCGCTCACGAGCCGGTGCCGAACCACATCGGAGCTGGTCAGGGATGCAAAATGGACGTCGTCGAGGCCGTCGAGGATCTCCCGGACCACCCGCAGCCCGCTGCGGGTGCCGCTGGGGAGGTCGACCTGGGTCACGTCCCCAGTAACAACGATCTTCGCACCGAAGCCGAGCCGGGTGAGGAACATCTTCATCTGTTCCGGCGAGGTGTTCTGGGCTTCGTCGAGGATGATGAAGGCGTCATTCAGCGTCCGGCCGCGCATGTAGGCCAGTGGGGCCACCTCGATCGTGCCGCTCTGCATCAGCCGCGGGATCGAGTCCGGATCGATCATGTCATGCAGCGCGTCGTAGAGCGGCCGCAGGTAAGGATCGATCTTCTCGTACAGGGTCCCCGGCAGGAACCCGAGGCGTTCCCCCGCCTCGACCGCGGGGCGGGTCAGAATGATCCGGTTCACCTTCTTGGCCTGCAACGCCTGAACGGCCTTCGCCATGGCGAGGTAGGTCTTACCGGTGCCGGCCGGCCCGATCCCGAAAACGATGGTGTGCTGGTCGATCGCATCGACGTACCGCTTCTGGTTCAGCGTCTTCGGCCGGATCGTCCGGCCCCGGCTGGAGAGGATGTTGAGGGTGAGAACCTCGGCCGGCCGCTCCTCGGCGCCGCTGCGCAGCATCGCCAGCGAATGGTCGACATGCTGCGGGCTGAGCTCCGTCCCGGCGTCGAGCAGCGCGATGAGCTCGGCGAACAACCTGGCAGCGAGCTCGTTCTCAGCCGGAGCGCCGGTGATGGTGATCTCGTTGCCACGCACGTGGATATCCGAGGAGAAAGCCTTCTCGACGGTACGGAGCAGCTGATCCTGGTGACCGAGCAGACTCACCATGCTGTGCGGACCGGGTACGACAATGCGCGTCTGGACCCTGGTGTCGGGCGCGACGGGTGGCGTAACGGATTCGGGCATAAAGAGCGGCCAGCGAGGCCGGGGCACCTCTCAGGATTGATGATCGCGGTAGGCGGCGCGGCGCGGACGGCCGACACCGGGACAGAACCCCTCCAGCCGGAGGGGCCGCCCAGCGAGGCGGACCACGGGCGCTACCTGGCCAGTCTATCCATCACCGCGCCGGGCCGTCCCAACGACCGAGGTCCGCGAACACGACCGCCGCGGCCGCGACACCGGCGGTGGATGTGCGCAGCACCGTCAAACCGAGCCGCGACACGATCGCTCCGGCCTCACCCAGCGTGGCCAGTTCCGGCTCGGACACCCCTCCCTCGGGGCCCACGACGAGCACCAGCTCCGCCGCCGAGGCGGTCGGGCCCACCCGCTCCGGCACCTCAACCGAGCGGGCCAGTCCAACCGAGCGGGCCAGTCCGACCAACGGGATGGTCGCCTCCTCGTGCAGGACGACGGCAAGCGCCGCCGCCCGCACCCGCTCGACAACCTCCTTCAGGCCGGCCAGCTCGCCCACCACTGGCCAGTGCAGTCGGTGGGACTGCTTCGACGCCTCCTCCGCGGCTCTGACCCAGCGTTCCCGGGCCCGCACGCCACGGACACCCTCCCAACGGGCCACGGACCGGGCCGCCGACCACGGCACGATCTCGTCGACACCGACCTCGGTCAGCATCTCCACCGCCCGCTCGCCCCGATCCCCCTTGGCAAGGGCCTGCACGACAACCAGCCGGGGGCTCGGGGCCCCGGCGGCGACCCGGCGCCGGACGGCGCAGTCGATCTCATCCCGCCGGACGGCGACGACCTCGCACTCCACCGCATGGCCAAGACCGTCGGTCACGTCGACCGGTTCCCCCGGCCGCAGCCGGCGCACCATGGCCGCATGGCGACCCTCCGGACCAGCGAGGGTGAACGAGTCCGCGATCGGCAGCGGCGACAGCCGGAACAGGGCGCTGGTCAGGATGCATCCTCTCCGCAGCGGTCACGGCCGACGACCGGGCTAACGGCCGCGGCGCGTGCCCCGCCGCCGGAACAGCCCCGCCGCGCCGCCGCCGGAGGATCCGCCCACGACGGCCGGCGCCTCCTCGTCGCGCAGCTTCGCCAACTCCCGCAGCAACCGCTCCTGCTCGCCGTCCAGCTTCGTCGGAGTCTCGACGTTGATGTGGATGTGCAGATGACCGCGCCCGGCGGCCCGCAGATGCGGAACCCCGCGCCCGGCGAGCTTGATGACCTCACCGGGCTGGGTGCCGGGCTTCACGGCGATGGTCTCGGTGCCGTCGAGGGTCTCCAGCGTGGCGGAGGTGCCGAGCGCCGCCGAGGTCATCGGCAGCGGCAGCTCACAGTGCAGATCGTCGCCCTCCCGGGTGAAGACCGGGTGCTGCTTCTCGGAGACCTCGACGTAAAGGTCACCGGGCGGCCCGCCGCCGGGCCCGACCTCGCCCTCGCCCGACAGCCGGATGCGCATGCCGTCCTCGACCCCGGAGGGGATCTTCACGGTGAGCGTCCGGCGCTTGCGTACCCGGCCGTCGCCGCCGCAGTCCCGGCAGGGATGCTCGATCACGGTGCCGGTACCCGAACACCGCGGACAAGGCCGGGAGGTCACCATCTGGCCGAGGAAGGAACGGGTGACCTGCTGGACCTCGCCCCGCCCGCCGCAGGTGCCGCAGGTCGACGGGTGCGTGCCGGGAGCCGCACCGGCGCCGGTACACGTCGAGCACACCGCCGCCGTGTCCACGGTGATCTCGCGCGTGGCGCCGAACGCGGTCTCGGACAGGTCGAGCTCGATACGCAGCAGCGCGTCGTTGCCGCGCCGGACCCGGGACCGGGGCCCACGGCTCGACCCGCCGCCGAAGAAGGCGTCCATGATGTCACCAAGGCCGCCGAAACCGGCGCCGAACGGCGAACCACCACCGCCGCCGCCGGGCGCGAGCGGATCGCCGCCCAGGTCGACGATCTGGCGCTTCTCCGGATCGGAGAGCACCTCGTACGCGGCCGTGACGCCCCGGAAGCGCTGCTGCGCATCCGGATCTGGATTGACGTCCGGATGCAGCTCACGGGCCAGTTTGCGGTAGGCCCGCTTGATCTCGTCGTTCGACGCTTCCCGGCGTACGCCCAGAACGGCGTAATAATCCACTGCCATCAGTCGGCACCCAAGAGTTCACCCACATATTTGGCGACGGCCCGGACGGCCGCCATCGTCCCCGGATAGTCCATGCGCATCGGGCCGACCACCCCCATCCCACCCAGCGCGAAGGGACCACGACCGTATCCCGTGGCCACCACCGCGGTGGACCGGAGGGCGTCCACATCCGTTTCGCGACCGATCCGTACGGTTACAGTACCGGTCTCCCGCGCCGAGCCGATGAGCTTCATCAGCACGACCTGTTCTTCCAATGCCTCAAGTATCGACCGCAACGAGTCGGCGAAGTCGACCGGGGACCGCGTGAGATTCGCCGTCCCGGCCATCGCGATGCGCTCCTCCTGCCGCTCGACCAGCGACTCCAGCACGGCGCCGGCCATCGTGGCCAGGTAGGGGCGCAGCTCGGAGCGGGTGCTGTCGGGCAGGGCCGCGACGATGTCGGGGGCGTCGACCAAGCGCCGGCCGGCCAGCGCGCAGTTAAGCGCGGAACGCAGCTCGCCGGCGACCTCGTCCTCGACGGGTACGAGGCTGTCGACGATACGCTGCTCGACCCGCCCGGTGTCGGTGATGAGGACCATCAGCAGGCGGTACGGGCCGAGCGTGACAACCTCGATGTGCCGGATGCTGCTACTCGACAGGGAGGGGTACTGCACGACGGCCACCTGCCGGGTGAGCTGGGCGAGCAGCCGCACGGAGCGGCGCACCACGTCATCCAGGTCGACGGCGCCCTCCAGGAAGCTCTGGATCGCCCGACGTTCAGCCCGGGACAGCGGCTTCACCCCGGACAACCGGTCCACGAACAACCGGTAGCCCTTGTCCGTCGGTATCCGTCCTGCGCTGGTATGGGGCTGTGTGATGTACCCCTCTTCCTCCAGGGCGGACATGTCGTTACGGACAGTAGCTGATGACACACCGAGGTTGTGCCGCTCCGCCAGCGCCTTGGAACCCACCGGCTCGTTGCTCAGCACAAAGTCCTCAACAATCGCCCGAAGGACTTCGAGCCGCCGATCCTCCAGCACGCGGTCGCACCCCCTTCACCAGGCGGGACGTGGCCGGGCCACGGTATGTACAGCGGCGGGCACCCAGCTTGGCACTCGGCCGCAGTGAGTGCCAAGTGTAGCCGCCTGCTCAGGTCGAAGCACAGAACACGAGCCGCCCCACGAATTACCGGTGAGGGCCCGGCGACGTCCTCATAACGAAACGAACACGCCGTTACCCAGGTTCCGGTCCCGCCCGATCGGGCCACCGGACGGCCGCCGGCCGGTGGCGGCGCCAGTCGGGCAGCGGCGCCAGTCGGGCAGCGGCATCAGTCGGGCAGCAAGGCTCGCACGACCGTGTCGGTGAGCAGACGACCGCGACGGGTGAGACGCACCCGGCCGAACTCCAGGGCACCGGGTTCCACCAGGCCGGACTTCGCAAGCCCGGCGGCGGCCTCCCGGCCGGCCCCGTCCAGCTCACCGACGGCCAGTCCCTCGGCCAACCGGACGCCCAGCATGACCCGCTCGACCCTGCGGGCCTGCGCGTCGAGCTCCTCCCGGGCAGCCGCGGGACTGCGCCCGGCCCCCAGCCGGGCCGCGTACTCCGCCGGATGACGCACGTTCCACCATCGCACCCCGCCGACGTGGCTGTGCGCGCCCGGACCGATCCCCCACCAGTGATCTCCGCGCCAGTACCCCAGATTGTGCCGGCACCGGGTACCGGCCCCCCGCGACCAGTTGCTGACCTCGTAGCTGGTCAGGCCGGCCGCGCACAGAGCGTCATCGGCCTGCAGGTAGCGGTCGGCAAGCAGGTCGTCGTCGGGTTCGAGCAGCTCGCCCCGGCGGACCCGGCGGGACAGTTTCGTGCCCTCCTCAACCGTCAGCGCGTAGGCACTGACGTGGTCCGGGCCGAGCTGGATCGCCGCGTCCAGACTCGCCGCCCAGTCCGCCTCCGACTCGCCCGGAGCCCCGTAGATGAGGTCCAGGCTGACCTGGTCAAAGCCGGCCTTGCGGGCCCAGCGCATTACCTCGGGCACGCGGCCGGGGGTGTGCCGCCGGTCCAGGGCGGCGAGGACGTGCGGACGACTACTCTGCATGCCAAAGGAGATCCGGGTGTAACCGGCGGCGCGCAGCTGCTCCAGTTGCGCCGGATCCACCGACTCCGGATTCGCCTCGGTAGTGATCTCCGCGTCGGGCGCCAACCCGAACCCGTCGTCCAGGATCCGCAACAGCCGCCCGAGATCGTCAGCGGTCAACAGGGTCGGCGTGCCGCCACCGACGAAGACCGTGGAGATCACGAGCTCCTGCTCACCAAGCACGGTACGCGCGAGCCGGACCTCGCCGGTCGCGATGTCGACGAACGTCGTGAGGCCCACCGACGACACCAGTGCGCCGCCCAGGTCGGCCGCCGTGTAGGTGTTGAAGTCGCAGTAGCCGCAGCGCGCCGCACAGTAGGGCACATGCACGTAGACCCCGAACGGTCGCCGGGTCACCTCGGCCAGCGCGGCAGCCGGGAGGGCACCGTCGTCCGGCGGAGGCGAGCCGTCGGGAGGCTTTTGTGGCATGCCCCCAGTGTGCCCCCAACGTGTGCTCTCGCGGCAACGCTACGTTTGTCAACCGCGTCGGCGGGCCAAGGATGGCCACACGAGGACCACCTGGAGATAAGGCCGGAATACCCGCTTCAGCGAAGCTGGCCGGGTGTAATGACATTTTGTCATCGTTGGGCACAGAAGGGAAAATATGGGTGGTTCACCGTGGACCGATCGACGTCGGTGCGAAAAGATCCGGTCATGGACGACGACGCCAGGGCCGTTCTCGACGAGATCTTCGAACTGCTCCCACCCCGAACCACCGTGTACCGTTCCAGCGCCGCCGCCCCCATCGCGGGCCTGTCGTTCTCCGAACCGGCCGCCGAACCGGCCACCGAACCGATCCGTCTCCCGGCCACCCCCCTGCCGACCGGCTGAGCGGCCGACCAGCTGAGCGGCCGACCCACCGAACAGGCAGATGGCGCCACGGTCCCGCGCCGGCCCCGCACCGGACTCACTTCACCGCCGGCTTGCCGGTGTCCGTGGACAGCGCCGCGATGAAGGCCTCCTGTGGCACCTCGACCCGACCGATCGTCTTCATCCGCTTCTTGCCCTCCTTCTGCTTCTCGAGCAGCTTGCGCTTGCGGGTGATGTCGCCGCCGTAGCACTTGGCGAGCACGTCCTTGCGGATGGCGCGGATGTTCTCCCGCGCGATGATCCGGCTGCCGATCGCCGCCTGGATCGGCACCTCGAACTGCTGACGCGGAATCAGCTCGCGCAGCTTGGTCGTCATGGACACGCCGTAGGCGTAGGCCTTCTCACGGTGCACGATCGCCGAGAAGGCATCGACGGTCTCCCCCTGCAACAGGATGTCGACCTTCACCAGATCGGCCAGCTGCTCCCCCGCCGGCTCGTAGTCGAGACTGGCATAGCCCCGGGTCCTGGACTTCAGGGCGTCGAAGAAGTCGAAGATGATCTCACCGAGGGGCAACGTGTACTTGAGTTCCACCCGGTCGGTCGACAGATAGTCCATCCCCTTCAGGACGCCGCGCCGGCCCTGGCACAGTTCCATCACCGCCCCGACGAAGTCGGTCGGCAGCAGCAGCATCGCCTCGACAACGGGCTCGTACACCTCGGCGATCTTCCCACCCGGCCAGTCACTGGGATTGGTCACTGTGACCTCGGAAAGGTCCTCCATGACCACCCGGTAGACGACGTTCGGGGCCGTGGAGATGAGGGTGAGGTTGAACTCGCGCTCCAGCCGCTCCCGGACGATCTCCAGATGCAGCAGGCCCAGGAAGCCGCACCGGAATCCGAACCCCAGTGCCGCGGAGGTTTCCGGTTCGTAGGTCAGGGCGGCGTCGTTGAGCTGAAGCTTGTCGAGAGCCTCGCGCAGCGCGGGATACTCGCTGCCGTCGATCGGATACAGCCCGGAGTACACCATCGGCAACGGATCCCGATAGCCACCGAGCATCTCCGTCGCCGGCCGCCGGGTAGTGGTGATGGTGTCGCCGACCCGGGCCTGCCGGACGTCCTTGACCCCAGGGATGACGTAGCCGACCTCGCCGACCGACAGCGACCCGGTCGGATGGGGGTCCGGCGAGATGACACCTACCTCGAGGGTCTCGTGGCTCGCGCCGGTCGACATCATCAGACACCGGTCGCGGGTGGTCAGCGTGCCATCGACCACCCGTACATAGGTGATGACGCCGCGGTAGATGTCGTAGACGCTGTCGAAGATCATCGCACGAGCCGGACCGTCCGGATCGCCGACCGGGGCGGGCACCCGGCGCACGATCTCGTTGAGCAGCTCCGGCACCCCCTGGCCGGTCTTGCCGGACACGCGGAGCACCTCGCCCGGTTCGCAGCCGATAATCGTCGCAATCTCCTCGGCGTACTTCTCCGGCTGGGCCGCCGGAAGATCGATCTTGTTGAGTACCGGAACGATGGTCAGGTCGTTCTCAATCGCCAGGTACAGGTTCGCCAGAGTCTGCGCTTCGATACCCTGGGCCGCGTCGACCAGCAGCACCGCGCCCTCGCAGGCCGCGAGCGAACGGCTCACCTCGTAACTGAAGTCAACGTGGCCCGGCGTGTCGATGAGATGCAGGATGTAGTCCCGACCATCGTCGGCCCGCCATGGCAGGCGCACGTTCTGGGCCTTGATGGTGATCCCGCGCTCACGCTCGATGTCCATGCGGTCGAGGTACTGCGCGCGCATGTTGCGCGCCTCCACGACACCGGTCACACCAAGCATCCGATCGGCAAGGGTCGACTTGCCGTGGTCGATGTGGGCGATGATGCAGAAGTTGCGGATCATCGCCGGGTCGGCGCCGGGCGCCAGGTGCGGGGCTGTGGACACGCGGAGAGTTCTCGTTTCGCTCGCGGTGATCACGGTGGAGCCGCCCGTGCCGAGATCTGGGTCGACCACCTTCATCGTGCCAGGAGCCGCGCGCGACGGTGCGCCGGTGCGCCGTCGCGCGGGGGTTTGATAATCTGAGTGCCGTCCGCGACGGGCCGCATCCGTGACGGGCCGCATCGTCGTCCGGTCATGATCTGCTCGCCATTCCGTGCGGCGCGTACTATAACGTGTCCGCACCACCCCGACTCGACAAATCAGAGGTTCTCCCGCGTGGCCAACATCAAGTCGCAGATCAAGCGCAACCTCACCAACGAGAAGCGGCGGCTGCGCAACAAGGCTGTGAAGTCGGAACTCAAGACGCACGTGCGTCGCTTCCGCGACGCCGTGGAGGCCGGTGACGTCGAGCGCGCCGACGAGACGCTGCGGATCGCGTCCCGCAAGCTGGACAAGGCCGTCAGCAAGGGTGTCATTCACGCCAACCAGGCCGCCAACAAGAAGTCGGCGCTGGCTCGCGCGCATGCCGACTTGGCCGCCAGCTGAGTCGTCCTCCTCCAGCCGGGGCGCCGCAGGCGTCCCGCCCTTTCCGCGTGTCCACCCGCCGGTCAGGCCTCTCGCCCGGTCAGAGCCCGCCGCACGGCGTGGAACGGGCTCCGGGCTGCTGTGGGGCCGGTTCCGCCGAGACGTCGTCCGGCCGGATCAGCCGCTCAAGCACCTCGTGATAGGCAACCATCGCGCCGACGGTCAGCGGGAGGACACCGACCACCCAGGCGCTCGCAAGATCACCGAGTGCAATCACCACCGTGACCAGCCCAGTCACGATCATGAGCAGTCCCCGCATCCAGCCCGCAGGTAGCACCCGCAGGCCGAACCAGCCGCCCGGCGGCGGGGCGTCGGGGTCGACGGCCGGCTGGGGAGCCACGACGAGGCCGGCACCGGCTCCCGGACCGTCGGTCATCCCCGGACCGTCGGTCATCCCCGGCTCCCGGCCGTCCGGGCCCGCCCGCCCGACCTGGCCACGGCGACCTCGCGCAACAGTTTCTCCAAGGCGTAACCGGCGTCGACCGCAGCGCCCTTGACGCCAGCGTCGGCCTCGGCGGCCGCCCGCAGGGCCTGGCCGAGACCCCGGTCCGACCATGCTCGGGCGGAGCGCTGCGCCTTCTCGACCTTCCAGTCCGGCATGCCCAGGGCTCGGGTGAGATCCCACTTCGAGCCAGGACCCGCGGACGCCACCCGGGCGAGGTCACGCAGACCACCGGCGACGGCACTGGAGACCAGTACGGCCGCGGTACCCCCCTCCAGGGACTGACGCAGCAGCGTCAACGCCTGCGGCAGGTCGCCGCCGATGATCGCGTCCGCGACGGCGAACCCGCTGGCCTCGGCCCGGCCCCGGTGGAAACGGGCCACCGCGGCCTCGTCGAGCAGCCCGTCGGTGTCGGCCACGAGCTGATCGCAAACGGCGGCGAGCTCACGCAGATCACCGCCGACCGCGTCGAGCAGGGCGCGCACCGCGCCCTCGCTGACCCGGCCGCCGAGACGCCGCACTTCGGCGACGACGAAATCGTGACGCTCCCGCGGCTTGGTGATCTTCACTGCCGGCACGACCCGCGCGCCCGCGGCCTTCATCGCGTCCGCGAGTTTGCGGTTCTTCACCGCTCCGCTGTGGACGACGACGAGCACGACGTCGTCGAGCGGACGACCGATGTACTCCAGCAACGCGTCACGCAGATCCTCGGCGAGGTCCTGCGTGCCACGGACGACCATCACCCGGCCACCTCCGAACATCGAGGTGGCGCCGAGGTCGATCAGATCGGCCTCGCTGAGCTCACCGGCCGCCCGGTCGACGACCTCGACGTCGGGATCACGGGCCCGAGCCGCGTCGAGAACCCCGCGCACGGCTCGACCGACGAGTAGATCCTCGTCGCCGGTGACGAGGACGAGCGGCGGCAGTTCAGAGGAGGACACGCAGGTGAGCATGTCACGATCCGCCCCCAGGCCGGCGGAGCACCACCGAGACGCGGACCCGCGCCCCCGACCCGGAGGCGGCTCCCGCCGGCGACCCGGACTCGGCGGACCCAGACTCGGCGGACCCGGCGGGTGCCGCCGCGGCGACCACCGCCACCGCGCCGTCGCGGTCGGTCCGGGCGACGGCCATGCCGGACCGGCGCAGCGTCCGCAGGGTGGACGGCGCGGGATGACCATAGCTGTTCCCGGTGCCGACACTGATCAGGGCGAATCGGGCCCCGGTCGCCGCGAGGAAGGTGACGTCCTGATCCGCGGCGCCGTGATGGGGCACCTTGAGCACGTCGGCTCGTAGCGCCGTCCTATCCCCCGGCCGGCCGGTCAACATCCGCTGAGCCGGCGGCTCCACATCCCCGGTGAGCAGGATGGTCACCTCCCCCACCCGTGCGGAGAGCACCAGGCTCGCGTTGTTGGGATCGCTCTCGGTGCCGTGCAACACGGTGCGCGGAGCCAGGACGGTCCAGGAGACCGACCCCACCCGTGCCCGGGAGCCGATGACGGCCGTCCGCAGCGGCACACCGGCCCGCCGGGTCCACTGTTGGACCCGATGCCACTGGAGAACGGGTTCCCCCAGCGGGCTGCTGAGTACCTCCCCCACCGGAAGCCGGCCGAGCACGGCCGGCAGCCCCTCGACGTGATCGGCGTGGAAGTGACTGAGAATGACCACCGGTATCCGTCGCACGCCGAGGTCGGAGAGGCAGCGGGTCAGCAGGGCCGGATCGGGGCCGGCATCGACCAGCACCGCGGTGCCCGGTCCCGCCGACAGCACGAGGGCGTCGCCCTGACCGACGTCGCAGGCGACCAGGCGCCAGCCGGGCGGCGGCCACGGCGCCAGCCGCCCGGCAACGGCGCATCGCGCCAGGAGCAGGCCGACCAGGGCCGCGGCGACCAGTCGCCGCGGCACCCGCCTCCGCAGCGTCGCCACCACAAGCCCGGCGACACCGGCGGCCGCGCCCGCTCCCATCACCCCCGTGGGCCACGGCAGCGTCGCGGCAGGAAGATCGGCGCACCGGCCGGCGACCGTTACCAGCCACCAGCACGGCAGATCGGCGAGGTGCGCGAGCAGCCCGGCTGCTGACGGCGACACCGCCGCCACGACCAGCGTCAGTACCCCCAGCACGGTCGCCGGTGCGACGGCGGGCACGGCCAAGACGTTCGCGGGCACCGCCACGAGGCTCAGCCCCCCACCGGTCCAGGCCAACACCGGGGTGCACGCCAGCTGGGCGGCGGCCGCGACGGCGAGCACCTCGGCGATCCGCGCCGGCAGCCGCCGAGCGAGTGCGTCCCGCCAGCCCGGCGCAAAAACGATCATTCCGGCCGTGGCGAGGACGGACAGCGCGAAGCCGACCGAGAGGGCGAGCGCGGGATCCACCAGGACTAAGACGATCACGCTCGCCGCCAGGGAGGGCAGCACCGCCCTGGGACGGCCAATGGCGAGCCCGAGCAGGCCGACCAGACCCATCGCCCCGGCACGCAGCACGCTGGCCGAGGGCCGGGCGAGCACGACGAACCCGACGAGGGCGAGGGCTCCCACCGCGGCGCGCGACCGTGACCCACGCCCGGTCCATCCCATGAGGTAGAGCGCCGAGGCCGTCACGATGGCGACGTTGCTACCGGACACGGCCGTCAGATGGGACATTCCGGCGGCGCGGAAGTCCGCGCGCACCGCGTCGTCGAGCCCGGAGACGTCGCCGACCACGAGGCCGGGTAGCAGCCCGCGACGCGGTTCGGGCAGTCCCCCAGCGGCTCGACGCAGCCCGGCCCGTAGCCCCCCGGCGATTCGTTGGATCATGGTGGGCCCGCCGCGGGTCCGCGGTGGGCCGTTGGCGAACAGAACGGCGGCCACGGTGTCACCGACCCGAGGTTCGGCGAGCCTGCCGGAGACGACCAGGTGCTGGCTGGGCAGCAGAGCGCCCCAACCGCCGCCCCGCGCGAGCAGGACCATCGGGGCCCGGACCCGCAGATCCGCCGGGGGCGCGGTGAGGCGCTCCGCCCGGACGGAGATCACGAAGGTCACGCGATCGGCGCCGCCAGCCCCCTCTCCGGCCCCCTCTCCGGCTCCGGGCCCGGTTCCCGTCCGGACCGCGGTGGACGAGGAGGTGGCGCGGGGATCGTCGGTGACGACGACCTCGGCTGTGACCAGACGGCCATGCCGGACCAGATCGGCGAGCGGGCCGCTGTCACGTGGACGAGCCGCCAGTCCACCCGCGAAAAACCCGGCGGCCAGGAAGACGAGTGCCGTGAGAACGACGGCGGCGACGGCGGAGCGCCGCCCGACGCCCCGGGTGAGCGGCGCGCTACGCGGCTGCGGCTGCGGCTGCGACGGCGACGGCGACGGCGACGGCGACGGCGACGGCGACGGACGGGACGCGCCCGTAGCCACCTCGGCCCGATCGCCGCCCGGTCCTGGGCGAGTCGGCCGAGCGCCCCGCGGGCGGACCCGGACCAGCAGGAACACCGGAGCCGCGACGAGCACCGCACCGGCGGCGCCCAGCAACGGAACGGACGGCGGCCAAGTGCCGGCAACCGCCGCGCCGGCCCAGGCCATGACCGCCGGGCCCACCAGCCGGGCGTCCATCGGACGGGAAGCCCCGGACGGCCGTTCCGGCAGCGCGAGTCCCGTCTCCATCCCGACGTCGACCACCGGAGCGTCAAACCTTCAGCAATGGCAGCAGATCGGCCAGCCGCTTGTCGCCGACTCCGGTCACCTCCGCGAGCTGCTCGGGCGACCGGAAGGGCCCGTGCGCCGTGCGCCACTCGACGATGCGGCGAGCCAGCACGGGCCCCACCCCGGGCAGACCGTCAAGCTGCTCGACGGTCGCGGCGTTCAGGTCGATCGGACCGGTCGCCGCGGTGGAACCGGCGGCGCTCGCGGTGCTCCCGCCGACGGGCCCGAGGCCGGTACCTGCGGGTTGCCCAAGCGGCGCCGGGCCGGGCCTGCCATCGACGAGGACCTGTTCCCCGTCGACCAACATCCGGGCCAGGGCAAGGCCGGTCGTGTCGGTGCCCGGGAGCGCTCCCCCGGCGCGTTCGATCGCATCCACCACACGCGCGCCCGCCGGGAGCCGGACGACACCCGGCCGGGCCACCCGGCCGGCGACGTCGACCACCACCTCGCCGCTCGCCCCGGTGCGGGCGGCCCTGGTCGTCGGTGCCGAGGCCACGTTCGTATCCGTGGCGGAGGTGGGACCGGTGGCCCCGTGGTCCGAGTGGTCCGACCGGGCGTTGCCAGCCGCCGCCGACTCCCCCGTCCGGAGGGTACCGACCTCGGAGGAGGCGAGCGGTACCGGGCGGTGCTGCCAGGAGAACCAGGCGGTCATGAGCGCGGCGGCGAGGGCGACCAACGCGAGAACGAGGGCGGCCCGGGCGGCCGGCGCCACCACGATGCCATGCAGCGTAGCTGGAAGCCGCCTGCGGATGACGCCGACCAGATCGCCCCGCGGAACTCCCGGCGCCGTCCGGCCGGCCGATGGCCCGCGATCAGGTCCCCGGCCGCCTTCGTCCTCGCCATCGTCCATCTCGCGCCCCGGATGGGGG
>NZ_CDWWEW010000060.1:0-17932 GCF_977966315.1 Frankia sp. CeRuru1 | reverse complement strand
CTCCGTAACCCCCCGCCGCGTGCCTGCCGCCGGACGGTGTCCGGCGGCCCGTCGGCATGCCCGCACATCGCTGCCCACCTTCGCCGCTCGATGGAAGGAGCCCGAATGTCGAAGGAATCCCTGGCCTGGCTGAACGGCAACACGCTGATCGGTTTCACCGACAAGCGTGGCCACGCCTGGCACTACCGCGCCGACCAGCAGCAGGGCGAGGCCAACCACTACCCGGGGCCGATCCCGGTCGACGATGTGGAGCGCCGGCTGTTCGGCTGGCAGGCCCTCGAACTGCCGATCTACGTCGAGTCGCCCGTCACCGGCGGGCTGGACGTCGTGCCGGACCGCAAGGCCATCGTGCGGTCGGACACCGGCAGCGTGATGGGGCTGTTCAGCGACGGCTACCAGCCGCACCCCTACCAGGAATGGTTGGTTGACAACGTCGGGCAGCTTCTCGACGACGATCTCGCGATCGGTTCGGCCGGGCTGCTGCGCGGCGGGGCGGTCGCCTGGGTGAGTGTCGAGGTGCCCGACACGATCACCACTCCGGAAGGGGTCGCGTTCCGTCCGAACCTGCTGGCGACCACGAGCTTCGACGGGTCGCTGTCCACGACCTACAAGCGGATCGTGACCAACGTCGTGTGCGACAACACGATGGCGGCCGGTCTGCGGGAGCAGGGCCAGCAGACCAAGGTCAAGCACTCCGCCAAGTCGCACCTACGGCTCGGGGAGGCCCGCCAGGCGCTCGCGATCGTGCACACGATCGCCGAGGACTTCGCCGCCGAGGTCGCCGAACTGTGCGCGATGGAGGTGTCCGACCGGCAGTGGGCGGCGTTCCTCGACGCCCATGCGCCCATGCCGGACGAGAAGGGGCGGGCGCGGACCAGCGCCGAGAAGCACCGCGACACCCTGACCCGGCTGTGGAACCACGACGAGCGGGTCTCCCCGTGGCGCAACACCGGCTGGGGCGTGGTGCAGGCCGTCAACACCTACACCCACCACGAGCAGACCGTCCGCGGCGCGTCCCGCGCCGAGCGCAACATGCTGCGCGCCGTGACCGGAGGGGCGGACACCCTCGACGGCTCCACCCTCGCCACGCTGCGCACCCTGCCGCCGGCCTGACCCGAAACCCCAGCACCTAGCCCCGCCCCGACGGGCCACCCGCCGGGGCGGGGCGGTGCGCTGACCGGAAAGGACCGGGTATCGCGATGTTCGCCGGACTGATCGTCGACGGCACGACCGTGAACAGCCTGGACGAAGACAGCACCATCGAACTGATCTTCGACGCCGACACCGAGTTCCGCTGTTCCGCCTGCGGGGCGGACCTTGTCGAGACGCCGTACGGCTTCGACGACGACAACGGCGAGCCCGACTGCCCCGCCTACCAGCCGGACGAGCCCGACGCGGACGGCACCGGACCGCACACGGCCGCGCGGGTGGCGCTGTCGTGGTGCAACAGCGCCGGCATCCGCACCGACGAGACCGACGACGCGATCACCCTGAGCCTGTCCACCGGCGACCCACGCGGCGCGTTCACGATCACCATCCGACGGGTCCCCGACGACGCCGACAGTCCGCTCGCGGGACGGCTACTCCTGCACCTGCCCTACCCGGAGCAGCCGATGCCGCACGACCAGCTACACCCGCGGCACCCCGGCACGTTCGTCATCGGCCGGCCCGCCCCTGCCGCGCGAGCCCAACTGGCCGCCGCCTGAGACCGCCTCCCGACAGCGGGCACCCGCGCGCCCGGCTGCCCACCCGTGGCGGCGGGAGACCCCGGACACCCCGCCGGCCCGTCGCGCGCCGGCGGTTCGCCTACCCCTCCACGATCAGGAAGGCACCCGCATGCCCACGACACCGACGCTCGCGGACGCCACCGACTTCATCCTGTCGCACGCGACCGAGCAGGACCTGACCCGCATCACTGAGACGGTCAAGCAGCGGCGGGCCGCGCTCGCCGCGATCAGGACCGCGTCCCTGACTACGGGCACGCCCGTGCGGATCGCCAACATCTCGCCCCGTTACCTCAACGGGCTGACCGGCACCCTCGGCGCGATCGACGGCAAGCACGCCACGGTCATCCTCGACGCCGAGTCCACGGACCGGCTGCGCTTCACCCCCAGCAACAAGCGCTTCCCCATCCCGTTCGACACGGCCAGCTACGACCTGCCCGGCGTGCCGCTGAGCTGCTGCCTGCCCACCTGACAGCCCGCACCACACCGGGCCGGGCACGGGCGGCGCTCCCGTGCCCGGCCCGGAAGCGGTCCCGTGGCCGTACCGGCCCCTTTCGGTCCTGGGAGGAACACGACCATGACTGCGCCCCGCACCATGCGCGTCACCATCAGCGGCGTCTACTCGGAGTACGAGGTACCGGCCAACGACGACCGGTGGAACGGCTTCGCCGTGCCCGGCTTCACCCTTGACCAGGTCCGCCAGTTGGCGGCCGAGACCGCCGCGCTGGCCGCGACCGTGGACGCCGACGAGATCGACACGATCACCATCGGCGACGACGGCATCGTCTCGGTCCACAGCGGCCATTGGAACTGCACAACCATCGTCGTCCCCGACCCGGACGGCCTCTACTACATCGGCGGCTACGAGTGGGCCTGGGAGATCGTCGGCAACTGAGCGAAGTTGCGCTATCCGCATCACGATCACGTCGCCCGCGAAGGCGGATCATGCCCGTCACGCCGCCATCTGTGGCACGCCGTGCCCCAGCGAGGAAAGAGAAATGATCATGGGGTTTGACCCGTATGACCCGCTGCACCGGGCGGCCCTGCACGAGGCGTCGGTGGACACGTGGGCTCGGTGCGGCGACGAGTTCTGGATCAAGACGTCGGAGGGCTGGAAGCTGCCCGGGTGGCGTGGCCGCGCGATCAGCACGGACGAGTTGCCCGCAGGCACCACCATCACCACCAAGATCACCATTCCGATGGTGTGGCTGACCGACGACCAGCTACGGCGGTTTGGCGCCACCGACGAGCAGATCGCGAGGCTCCGGAGGAATCGGGACCGGCGCTGATCGCTCCCAACCCGACCGGGGGTGATCAGACCCCTCCAGACCGGCGCGGCGGGAGTCTCGCCGCACGGGCCGCCCTCACCGACCGATCGGCTACCGACGCGCGGTCCCGGGCGCGTCCCGCCGGCCCTCGCCTCCTGTCGCGATCCCCGTTTCCGCAAGCCATGGAGGTGACGCATGCCATCCGACACCCAGTACCTGGTACACGTACGGCTGACCCGCCGCGACCACCGCGGCGATGTCCTCGAACTGACCAGCACCGACACCGTGACGTTCGCGGTCACCGCGTGGAAGCAGCAACATCCCGACCTCGCCGTCGGCGCACCGACGGTCATCACCGAGGGCCTCGACGCCTACGCCGAGATCACCGTCGCGACCGCCGAGGCCGCCGGGCAGCTGGCTGGCTTCGTCACCTGGATGATCGAGGCACCGGCGCACGTCCACGACCACGACGACACCACGAGCCTGCCCGCCGCGCTCAGCGCCGACCAGCTCGCCGCCCTGGTCCCGGGCAGCCCGGTCGAGTTCCTGCTGGAAGGGACCTGGTATCCGGGCGAGGTCCGCGCCGCCGACCTCGCCGACGCCCACGGCGACCAGATACTGATCGTCACCTACGCCGGTGAACAGCAGGCCAACCCGAAGTTCCTCAAAGGCAGTATCGACCCGGGCGACGGCTTCCCCGTGTACGCGGGGGAGATCCGCCCGCTCGGCGCGGCCGGTCAGACCGTCGCCCCGCCCCGGCCGACCGTCCACGTGGTGCGTGACGCGCTCGTCCGCGTGTACGGCGCCGCGCCCGACACCAACGACGCCAGCGACATGTATGTGATCGACATCGACGGCGTGAAGATCCTGTTCCGGCTGGTCGCGGCCGATGACGACACCGACGGCGACCCGGAGGAGGCGGAACCGACCGTCTACGTCCACCTCGAAAACGCCGGCCGGCCGAAAGGCACCCACCTTGTGGTGGACGTCAACGGCAACACCAGCGACTACCGCTTCTGATCGTCGTTCGAGGCGTTGCCCCTGCCCGCGATGACAACCCGCGCCGGCCCGCTACAGGCGACCCCCACGTCCGCGACTCCCGCATACCCGCACGCCCCGAGGGAGGTAGATCCCGTGCTGTTCGACCTGTCCGTGCTCCCGACCGTAGAGGACGACGACCTCAGCGCAGCCCTGTCCGCGATCAACGCCGAGGTGCGGCGGCGGATCACCGCTGACGGCGGGTTCGCGTCGAAGGTCCACGAGCTGTACCCGACGGCCGTCGCTGTGCTGTGTGACGTGGTCTGGGACGACTACCCGACCGCGTCCGCGGAAGGCGTGCTCCTCGCCGACGACACCGTGATCTCGATGGACCCGCGGACCGCCCCGGACCTGTGGGGCGAGATCTGCGACGAGGTCGCGGACCTCGCCGCTGTCGACGGCGCGATCGGCGAGGACGTCACCCACGGCCACCTGATCCGCCTCGACCCCCCACCCGTTCCGATCGGCGACGACCCGTCCCGGGCCTGATCCGATGGGCCGCACAGCAGGCCGCCGGACGTCTCGGACGGCGGCCGACCTCGACGCGCTCCGTCGGCGACCGGTCAACCCGGGCGGCCCGCCGACCGACGACGACCGTCTCGACGCCCGCGCGCTGCTCGCCGCGCTGACCGGCGGTGACGGCGGCCGGCATGCGGCGCTGTGCGCCGCCCACCTCGGCGACCACACCGCGCCCAGCTACGACCCCGACCGGGTCGTACGCATCCTGACCGCGCTACGCGACCAGCTCCCCGGCGAGATCGAGACCTGGACTTACCACCGGATCTCCCGTGCCCGCGCCGAGGAGATCCGGCGGCACCACCTCGAACGCGGCGACTGCTCCGGCTGCGTCGACCCCTGCGCGTCTTGTGTCACCTGGGCCGACGCGCTCGGCCTGGAACGGGTCGCCGACGCCGGCCGGCAGGTCTGGCGGCCCCGTCCCCGCCCGGAGGCACAGCCGCGCCCGGCGGCCCGACGCCGCCGCGCGGGCCGGGTGTTCGGCGGCACTCACGATGCCCAGGTCGCGGGCACGAATCGGGCGTTGAGCGTGGCGACGGTCGGGGGCTGTTTTCCTCGTTCGTCGGCGGCGGCACCTCGCCGACGAAACGTCTGGGTGCTGCGGGAGCTGCGTTTCGCTGGGAACGACGGTGCGAGGGCATCGGCGCGGTGCCGGGCTCGGGATCGAGCGTGGGCGGCTTGCCGGCGCGGGTGATCGAGGGCCAGAGTGCAACACCGGCCGCCCCTTTCGGACGGTGGCGGCCAGGCTGGAGCCTGACGGGATGGACGATGATCGAGGTCTTCGACACGGTGGCGGCCCGCCAGGCGCTGGCGCGACGGAGGCTGCGCTGCCCGGACTGCGGCGCGTCGCTGGCGCCGTGGGGCCGGGCCAGGACCCGCACGGTCCGCGACCGCGAGGGCGCTCAGGTCACGTCCCGTCCGGACCGGGCGCGCTGCACCGGCTGCCGCGCCACGCACGTCGTGCTCGACGCCGGCCAGCTGGCGCACCACGGCTACAGCGTCGGTGTCGTCGGCCAGGCGCTGCTCGCCGCGGCCGGCGGACTGGGCCACCGGCCCATCGCCGCGCGGCTCGCCCTGCCCGAGGGCACCGTGCGTGGCTGGCTGCGCCGCGCCCGACGCTCGGCTCGGCGACTGCGCGAGATCGGCGTACACACGACCGTCCTGCTCGACCCGGACGTGCTGCCGGTCCGTGGGCGCGCCGCACCGCTCACGCTCGCCCTGGACGCGCTCGGCGCCGCGGCGCTGGCCTTCGGCCGCCGCTTCGGCCGCGAGGACACCGACCCGTGGGCGCGGATCAACGTCCTGACCCGAGGTCGCCTGCTCACACCGCTGCCGACCGGCTGAGCCGCCAGCGCCGTTCCCGGTCCCCACCTGCCCGAAAACAGGCCCGGCCACCTGCGTGGCGCCGATCGCCGCGTCGCGGGGGATCTCGCGTCCACGATCGCGACACCTTGCCGACGTAGCCCGACAGCGTGCCGACGTAGGTGTCCGATTCGCCGGGCTACTCATCGGCATCGTGAGCGCCGCCTTCATCGGCATTTCGAACGCCGGGCAACAGGGCCGGGTCGCGGAACCCTCATCCGAACGGAGCGACGGTGATGGCTCCTGAGTTTCCCCTGCCCTTGACCTTTGTCGGCTGCCCGGTGGTAGCCGGTATCTACGTGCCCCGCGCGGGCAACTACGTGCCGCTGTGGGCTGTTGTCGCGGCAAGCGCCGAGCCCGGCGAGTTCCACGTCGGTCTTGTCCGCGACGACCAGAACAGTATCCAAAGCTGGTACGACATTCACGGCCTGACCGAAGCGCTCGACTGGATGCGCGTCAAGGCCGATTTCTGGGCGAACGCCCGCGACTAGCCGAACCGTCGTCCGGCGCTCTACCTCTGGGTCTTCGTCCGTCATGGAAAGGAGCGGCAGTGAACCCTGCCTCCGAGTTCCCCGAGCTGATGAACGCGCTGCCGATCGACCGGCGCCGCAACGTCCCTATTCCGGCTGTCACTGCGCGCCACCCGGACGGGGAGCCGGATTTTTCGACCGTCGATGGTCGGGAGGCGTTCCGTCTTGCCTCCGAGGGGCGGTGCGGTATCTGCGCCCGGCCGTTCGACGGGGAGGTCGCTTTTCTCGGCGGCCCGGGAGCCCTCGCCGCCAGGGCCTACCACGACCCGCCGATACACGAGTCCTGTGCCGAGGCATCCACCCGGCTCTGTCCTCACATAGCCCGCCGCGACATGCGCCGACTGACAGATCGGCGTTCCACCGGCGAGCTTCCTGCCGGCAGTTCCCCGGACAAGCCGGACCGGTGGGTGATGTGGATCTGCCAGGGATTCGGCGGGGCTGTCGTGAACGCCATGCCGGTGTTTCTTCCCGCACCTTACACACAGCTGCGGACCTTTACCTACACCGCCGACGGCCAGATCCGCGAAACGTTCGACACGACACCCGGCGGCACCGGCTGACCCGGGAGCCCTGCCTACCCGTTCCTGGAAAGGGGAGATCACGATGAGGATCTGGCGCAGCCGCAACAGCCACCGGCTTCCCCGGGAGCGAGTCCTGCGGATACGCCGGTGCGCCCCGCCGGACACGCGGTCGCTGCGTGAGCGGGCGCGTGACGTGTTCCTCGACGCCCGTGACGCGTTGCGGATGGTCCTGGAAGACGACATCGAGGCCGAGACGCGGGCCGAGTGCCCGGCGGCCAGTTGGCTTGAGGTCGAGGTCTATACCGATGAACTCGGGGAAGACCGCGCCCGGCTGATCGCGGTCCTCACCGACGACGGCACGGCTAGCGACGACCTCGACGCGGTCGCCGAGTCGATCTCTGAGCTGCTCGACGAGTGGGCGACCACCGCCAACGTCGACAGCACCGAGATCGTGTTCCGCCAGCTACCCGAGCACCACTGATCTCTGTTCCGCCGCGCGCCATCGCACCGCTCTCGCACGTCCGAGCTGACGTGCACCAGCCGGCCCGCCCACCGCCGATGCGCGCCGGCCGATGACCGGCCGATCCCCTATCCCACGCGGAAGATCATCATGACTGTCACCGCACCGCCCGCCGCCATCGCGGGGGCGACCGCCGTCGTCCCCTACCGGGACCTGCTCGCCGCGCTGACCACGGTCGGCACTGTCCTTGACCGCAAGAGCCGGCCGCCGTGGAACGCCGCTCTGATCACCGCCGATCTCGACGGGAGGCTGACCGTCACCGGCGCCAGCCCCGCCGCGACGGTCTCCGTGCGCCTGCCCGGCGCGGCACGGTCCGCCGGCCGGTTCCTGGTCGATGGCTGGGCGCTGACGCAGATGTGCAAGGCGTTGGTCCGGGGCGAGCATCGCCGTGACACCGACGAGCTGCCTGTCCTGCTCGACGGGTCCTTCCCACCCGCCCCGACCGTCACGATCGGCGACTACACCGTTCCGCTGACCGGCCTACCCGTGGACGAGCATCCCGGCGCCTGCCAGCCCGCGCCGACGATCGCCACCGTCGACCGGGCCGCGCTGCGCGCCGCGGTGGACCGTGTCCTGCCCGCGGTCGGCCGGGACGACACCCTGCGGGTCCTCACCGGGCTGTACGTGTCGTTCGCGCCCGGACTGGCGACCGTGGCCGGGACCGACCGGTACCGCCTGGCCGTCGATGCCCTGCCCGCGACCGTCACCGGGCCGGCCGGGCAGGAACTGCTACTTCCCGCGAAGATCCTCGCCGCGTGCGCCGAGACGTGGACCGGGCCGTCGGTGACGATCGGGCGCCGTCGTGCCGAGTCCGTGCACGACGTCGACCGGGTCACGTTCACCTGCGGGCAGACCACTGTGAGCCTGGTCGAGACCGGCGGCGCCTACCCGCCGTGGCGCAGACTGCTGGGCTCGCTCGACACCCAGCACACCGCCACCTTCGACCGGGCGACGGTGACGGCCCACGTGGCACGGGTCCAGGCGATCCTCACCGCCCACCCGACCACCCGCCGCCCCATCATGACCATGACGCTGACGCTCACCCCGGACGGGCTCCGGGTCGCGCCGCTGCTGCCCGAGCACGGCGCCCGGGTCCACGCCCCAACCCTGCCCGCGACGACCTCGCTCACCGACGGGACCGTCCGCTGGGTATTCAACGCCGCCTACCTGCGCGCCGCCCTCACCGCGCTCCCGGGCGACACCGTCCTGTTCAGCGGACAGGCAGACGTCGCCAAACCCGTACTGCTCACCTGTCCCGAACACCAGACGGCGAGCGCCCCGCCGTACCGGCACCTGCTCATGCCCATCCGCATCGACTGACCCGAGCCTTTCTTACGGATCTCGATGCGTGCCGCCGCACACCTTCTGCATCTGGAAGGGAGAACCGATGGAAAGTTCGTCGGTGAACTACGGAACGATCGACATGTACGACGCGCTGCCGCCGCATCCTGCCGCGAGCTGGGAACCGGGAAACGTCGGCAGCTTTCCCCTCCGCATCACCGCGCTGCTCGACGAAACCGGCGGAATCCTCGTCCACATTGACACCGCCGTCACCCTGAACCTCGCCGAGGAGAAACCACCGCTCACGGTGCTGGTCGACGGCGGGGAGGTTTATAGCGCCCCCACCGCGACCGGCGGCGACTGCGCCGATCCCGACCACGGACATCCCGTCCCCTGGCGCACCCGCGAGCGCTGAGCCGAAATCCCCTCCTATCCGGCGCATTCCCCGGCTCACCTGGAAAGGAACGTGACTCCTGATGGTCTACCTGCGTCGCCGTCGCCGCTGGCGGGCTCGCTTCTGGGCGTTCGTGCTGCTGGCAGTGTGGCTCCTGGGGGTCGCCGCCGCGCACGAGGCCACCATGCTCGTCGCGTACACGGCGGTCGCCCTCGTCGCGATCGGCGTCGATCTGACCGCGGGCCGGCGCCGCCGCAGGCGAGCCCGGCGGACACGGCCGGCACGCGCCCGTGCCCACCCGCGTGGGACAGCCACCTGACCGCTTCAGCGGAAGGGCAGACGAGCAGTCCCCGAGTAGTACCGGGTAGCTCCACCCGGCCGTCTGGTCGGGGAGGTCACAGCGCGGCGGCCCGCGCCGGGGCAGTCAGCCAGATACCGACGTTGCCAGAAACGGAGCACGGCTGTGTCCGACCGTCGGATCGACATCAATGTCAACATCACCGTGACCGTCTCGGTCGCCGAGCCGGACGACGCGGAGAGCTACTTGTTCGACGACCTGGGTGACGAGGCGAAGGAACGTGCAATCCGGGAAATCACGGAGCGGCTGCTCGGACCGTGGTGGGACCAGCATGACAACGATCGGCTACAGGAAACGATCGTCTACACGCTCGCCCAGGAACTCAAAACGCCCGGCTGGGACGTCTACGGCTGCGGGGACTTCCCTGGTATCAGTGGTGTGGAGTTCACATCCTGGTCCATCGGAAGCTACGACGACCAGGTCACCCTCAACGGTCGGCTCACTCGTGAGAACGCGCCAGCTCTCCCATGGGCAGACCACATCTGCGCCGTCCAACTGGGCGAGCGTGACCTCGGCCAGATCTACGTGTGGGAGTCCGAGGACCACGACACCGGCGTCGGCGGTGACGCCATAGAAGCGATCGAAACGGCGGTACGCGACGCGATCGCCGCCGCATTGAAAGCGGGCCAGGAAGAATACGACTACATAGGCAGCAGCGAAGCCGTGACCGAACTGCTCGCGGCCAGCGACTACGAGTTCTACGAGGATGGCAGCTTCTGGGGATGACCCATGCTCGACGTCGGAAACGCGGGCGTGCCACTGGGCGGAAGGTGCCCCGATGTGGCATTCAGCCGACCAGACCCGTCAGGAAGGGGGCAACGTCATGGACCCGGAGCGGCACCTACGCGAGACACTCGTTCCGCACCCGGAGGCGGTCAGGGCCGCGACAGCCCAGGCGAACAAGCCGCTCTACAGCGTGGCCCTGGCCCACAACAAGTACCCCTCCTTCTGGACCACCGACGTCCGGGTCGAGGCTTTCCCACGCCTGTTCGACGATCGCAGTCTCGCGTTGGACGTCATCGAGCGAGCGGCGGACATCGCCCGGGAGCTGAACCCCCCGGTTCCCGTACAGATCGCCTTGTTCGTCCACCATGAAGACGGCAGCGGGTGGGCGGCGTTCGTGGACTAGCCGGTCGGGGTAACCGTCCGCGTGGTCTGGGGCCGGTCGACTCCGGTCAGAAACGCTGGCGCCGCGCGGAGCGCGAACACCAGCCACCCGGCTGAGAAAAGCGGAGTACAGCCATGCCCAAAAACCAGCTCGACCAGCTCGTGGCGGACTACACCGAACTGGTCACCACCGCTCTGGCGGCTCTCGACTGGGCCGAGGAGGAGATCACACAGGCGATCGCCCGCCACCCGAGTAAGCGGGACCAGTTCTTCCACAGCTATCCGGTCCTGGCCCCCAGCACGATCCTCTTTCCCGTCGAGTTCGTCTACCGGGGGCACTTCTGGGAGATCCTCGAACGGGTCGCCACGGGGCAGGACACCCGTCCCGGCACGGCGGCCGAAGCGTGCTGCCTGCTGGCCGAGGTCAGCAAGGCCACACCGTTCCCGCCGTACGGCCACGGGCTCTACTTCCGGCTGTGGGCGAAGGCGTTCCCTGGCCACCGGAAGCTCGTGCCGGACTCCCAGCTCAACCACTACGAGGCGCTGTTCGGCCCGAAGATCGACAAGCTGGAAGGCGATATCCGCAAGGACCTGACCGTGAAGGATCGCCAGATCGGCCCCATCACCTGCGACGGCGTGCACAACGGTGTCGTCGTGGACTGCATCTACGCCCGTACCGAGTAGCTGATGGGCCGACGGAACGGAGTGCAGCCATGCCCGAGACCGGCAGAACCCTTTTGATGCTAGCCGAGAGCATCGCCGGCGAGCTGGGTGACGACTGGAAGACCGAGGCCGGCCACTGGTCACAGGACGCCTTCCTGGTCAGGACGTCGAACCCGGCCTGCAAAATACACGTCACCATGGGCCGGGCCTATAGCAAACGAGACAAGATCGAGATCTCGGGTGTCTATCCGACCCGGGCAAGCGAGTACCGAACCGGTCGCGCGCCCAGGGACAGAACCTACGCCGCAGCGGACAAGTCGGCGCCGGCCATCGCACGGCAGATCGAACGATATGTACTGCCGGGCTATGAGACCGAGCTGGCGCGGGTGTGTGAGATTCTGAACGACCGGCGCAGAGCGCAGCAGCGCGCGGAAGAGATCGCCCGCGCGGTCATGGGCGCGTTCGGTCTTCCGTGGGAAGGACTCGATCCGACAGCCGACGAGTATCAGCGAGACCGCTGGAAGCCGGTCGCCAGCTTCTGGCGCCACCCCCAAAATATGATCTGGAAATTCAGCGCCGAGCCTGCGCACTCGGGCGAGGTCGATTTCAAGTTCTCCGTACACCCCGGGCACGCCGTGAAAATCGCGGAGTTCCTTGCCTCTCTCCCGCCGCTTGAGTAGTGCCCCGTCGCTCGGCCCGACGGGTCGTGCAGGACAGCGTGGTGGGGCGCAGAGACAGCGCATGCAGCTAGTCGCCCGCTCTCCGGTGCGTGCTGGACGGCGCGCAGCATCCCGCATGGACAGGCCGCGTCGGTGAAGACGGAAACCGGCTGGCCGAGGACCGTTCCGCAGAGGAGGCGCCCGTGGCGCCGCCCTCACCGGATACCCGCGCCGCTCATCGCCTTGCCAGCCGTTCCGCTTTTGTTTCCTGGAAAGAGAGGGCCCTGATGGGTATTCACTATGCGACCTTCGGGCGTTGCCCGAGTGATCCGTCGACGGTGCTGTGGCGGGTCCACGACGAGATGCGCCCCGCGGTCACGGTGCTCGCGGGCCGGATGGAGAACGTCTCCGGCCTGAAGGCACCACACATGATCGAAGATGATTTGCGACGGCTCCTTCTGGCCCATCACCCGACCGTTTGGGAAGAGATCGGTGAATATTGGCGCGCGGCCCGCCCGCCTGCCACGCCCTCCTGTGGCCGGCTGTACTGCCCGACGGCGGCGAGGCGACACAGCCATCGCGCCTACAAGCCCGGGGATGTGGTCGCCCTGACTGCGGGAGACCCCCAACACGAACCTGAGACGTGGCCTTTCCCGGTCTGGGCGGTCCTCGGCGTGCGCACCGAGGACGAGGTTTACCGCGACGGAATCTGCGTCGACATCGGGGCCGGCCGTCATCGCCGTTTCGTCGGCCCCGACGAGATCCGGAGGCTTCGCCTCGACGAGATGGTCATCGGCCCGTCGACCTGGTGACCACAGCCCGCGGGCCGCTGCGGGCTGCCACCGTCCACGGCGTACCCATCAGGCTGCTCATCATCGGCCCTCCCGCCATCCATCAGGCGAACCGGGACAGTGAACGGCTCCCTGTTCCTCGGAGGCGGGCCGCATGTCGTTCTCGGTGTCAGTGACTCCCTCACCGAGCCGAGCGCGCCGCATCCGACCTGCCGCACCTGACGGCCCGCCCCACACGACCGGCCTACGACGGCCGGTGCAACGCCTCTCGGCCCGCCGCGCACCTCGCTCGGCGGGCCGACCCGCGTTGCAGCCCTGGTCCCCGATGGCCCGCGCGACCGCCCGCGCCCCGGCCCCCACGCTCGCGCACGTCCGCCTGTCTGCCGCGCTGCGCCCTCCTTACTTAGGAGCGCCCCACCATGCCGTCTACTCCGCATCTGATCGGCTTCGCCGAACTTCTCGGCCGGCTTCGCCACGTCCTGACCGTCAACGGCGAGGACACCGTCACCCTCCGGTTCTCCGGTCTGACCTACCGTCCGTACTTCGACCGGGACGGCTGGCCGCGCCGGCTACTCGCCCACGTCCTGTTCGGACTGGACGGCCACCTCGACCCGGCCAGCCTGCTCAACCTCGAACCCGCCGCCGACATCCTCGGGGCACTCGGCTACCCGCTGACCGCGAAGGCCACCGCCCTCGCCAGCGAAGCTGAGCAGCTCAGCGTGCAGGGCTGGACCTGGGGCCACGCCGTCCACACGGCGATCCTGCGTACCGACGTGGGCGACGAGCCGGAAGACACCCGCATCGGGGACGCCGCCGTGATGGCCGTGCTCTCCCACGTCGCCGCCCACCACGCCACCGAGATGACCAGCCCGAACCGGGCGATCCCGCTGTTCCACCGCGGCTACCCGACCGGGCTGCTCGGCCACCTGGCCGCCGAGCTACGCCTCGACGCCGTCCACGCCTCCGCCCTCGGCGACAGCAGCGCCCTAGCCCTGTTCGGACACCTCGGCTGGACGCTGTCCCCCCGCGCCAGCGCGGTCCTCGCCACCGCCGAGCTGGCCGATGCCACCGGAGCTACCTGGACCGACGTCGTCATCCAGGCCAGGGCCACCCGGCGAGACCACCTGCGCCGCGACCCCTGGGACCGCTGAACCGCGCCCAGCGCCCGGACGACCTCCGTCGCAGGCCCGCCGAGCTTGGCCGGCGGGCATCGCCGCAGCCGCCGGCATTTCTCGCCGGTAGGAGAACTGTTTCTTCTCCTGCCGGTCCGAACCCGCTCCTTCCGTAAACGACCTTCGCGAGAAAAGAGAGGACTGGCATGCGTGAATACATCGCGTGCGACGGCGGGGATGACGATTGGCTGTGCCGATGCGGGAACACCCCGGCGTCCAGCGGGTTCGTCCCGGTCCGCCGGCGCCGGGAAGTCGCCCCGGGCGCGGCCCGGTGGCGTGGGCGCTATTGCTGTGTGGACTGCGGCTTGTTGATCCACTGGCCCAGCCGGGAGATCGTCGGACGCATCAACCCCGCGGACCTCGTCCTGAACGACGCCACGGCCCCCGCCGACCGGCGACGCCGGCCGCCGTTTCTGCGACGCAGCAGAGGCTTCCGCCGGGCGCGAGGCGCGCGGCGGCCTCGCCAGCGGTAGCTCCGCCTCGACCTACCCTCCACAGAGACGCGTCCCGGCGGCGAGCCGAGACCGACCGGTGAGCACCTCGTCGTTGCATCGGCCGGCCGGGGCGGTCACCGCGACCCCGCGGCAGCAGGGTGGCGGGACGCGGAGGCACGTGCTGCATGGTGCCCACGTCGTGAGGCGATCAGACTGGTGGGGACGGCGGTCCCGTACGTCCTGCGTGGGCGTCCCGGACCGGCCCGCCGCTGCGACCCCGCGCCCCGTAGAGGACACCGCTGATGAACTTCGAGTCCCATGTTCTTGTCGACATGACCGTCAAGCAGGTCCAGGACGCCCTGGCGAAAGGAGACCAGCCCGCGATCGCGGTCCTGGAAGGAGAGCCCTCGCGCACGCTGAGTAACTCGGCCTACCTGCGTGACCCCGCCCGCGCGGAGGCGTTCGAGCGGCAGGTCGCCGAGGAAGCGAAGCGTATCGATCTTGAACGCGTCATCCTGGCCGTCCCGCAGATCAGCAGGTCCGTTGTGATCGACGGTGACGATGAGGTCCGGCTGCGTTCCCCCGATACCGGCGGGCCGGTGCTGGAGGACGACGGCGAGATGCACGTCATCCTGTGGGTGCTCTGGGATGAGGAGGAGGGCCACGAGTCCGGGATGGTTCCCTACCGGCGCAAGCGGGACGGCACACCGGTCTTCGATGCGTTCGACGGCTCGGACTACATCTTCTCGATCCCCCTGAGCCCCGGAGGCGGGCCCGGCCTCGTCCTGCTGCGGGAACTGCTCGACGAGAACCTGCAACGGCGACGCACCCGCCCCTAACCTGCCCGCCAGGCACGTGGCCGGGTCAGCGCGGGCTGACGTGGTTCAACCAGCGCACCAGCGGGGCGGCGCCGTCCCGGGCCAGGTCGATCACGGTCGCGGTGTCCCGTAGCGCGCGGGCGACGAGCACCCCGGCGACCGCGACCGGGCCGGGATGCCGGCTCGCGAGGTACGCGAAGTCGCCGTCGCCCGTCACCAGCAGCAACGGCTCCTCGTCGCTGCGGTAGGCACCCGCGAGCGCAAGGTCCGCGCGCTGCCAGCCCTCGGCAGCCACCAGCCGGCACTGCGCCGGCCAGCGCACCGCCGCCAACCGCCCGGCCGCACCCGCTGCGGTCACCGCGCACCCGTAGCCGCCGACGATCCGCATCGTCACCGTCATCCACCGCGCCGCGAGATTGTCCGCGTCCGCCAGGACCTGCACCACAACCCCAGGACCATAGCCAGCGGCCGGCGACACGGGACGTGCACGGCCGCATACGGTGGACAAGCCCACGCGCCGGCTACACCCTCAACCGCCGTTCCACCGCCGAGGAATCCGGAACGGAATTTCCCGGACCCTGCTGGAGGCCGCGATGAACGACGCCACCTGGAGCCTGGTGACCGACGTCGTGGACCGTGTCCAGCAGTCCATCCGGATGACCGACTATCCGGCGATCGTCATCCTCGACGGGGACCGCCGCCAGATCCTTTCCGACTACGACTACGTCCAGGGCGAGCACGCCCGGACCGACTTCGAGACCCGCGCCGCCGAGCTCGCCCGCACCCTGCACGCCCGCCGGTTCACGTTCGCCGTCCCGCAGATCATCGAGATGCTCCCTGGCGGTCTTCAGGTCTACGCGTTCTCCGTCCGGCCCTTGCGTGACGGCGAACAGGAAAGCGTGGTCTGGACCGCCTACGACGCCGGCGACGGCGTCGACTACGGCTGGGCCCCCTACACCCGCCGGCCAGGCGGGCAGCCCGTCTTCGACAAGCCCACCACGTTCCACCTGCCGGCACTGCCGACCGACAGCTTTCCCGGCGTGCGCCTGCTCCGCCTCCTCACCGACGAGTAGGCCAGCGCCCGCCTGGCCTTGTCCCGGGCGCGCTCACCGGACGGTTCCCGGCCCGCCAACCTCGGCAAGCTCGCCCATCCGCGCGTTCGCGGAGAAGCCGGCGCGTTCCGGGACGAACCGAGCCAAGGAAGCGGCCGTGCCCGACAGCCAGCCGGTCGCGCGGGGAGCGGACGCCCCGGGGACCCGTACCAGCAGGTGCCAGGACTACTCCTCCAGCTCGCTGACGGCGCGCCCGCGGGAGTGGCGTAAACGGCGAGGCCAGCTTCCTCGTCACCGTCATCTGCCGCTGCCCCCCGAGCTGGCCCCACCTTCCTAGCCGACAGGCCGCCGACCGCACGCAGGTAGGCGCCGACCTCGGCGACACCGCGTCCCGGTCCCCGTTGCGCCGGGCGCTGCTGGGTCGCGCTCGCAAGTCAGCGCATCGCGGGGGGCCAGCGTCCGCCGCCTGCGCCGACTCTCGGAGATCTTCCATGCCCACATCCGACCACTTTCCGCCACCAGATGGGTACACGACGCTTCGAGCCTCTCCACGTTCCCGGCTGGTCCACCGCACACTCCCCGATACAGGGATAACCCTCTGCGGTCGCACGTTCAGTGAGCGGACACTGTCGCCGGACCAGCCTGACCCTGCCGCACCCGTGTGCGAGCGCTGTGCCCGCACAGCAGCCCTGCACCCGCTCGACCGGGTCCCGCCCGGCTACGGCCTCACCGCCGTGTCGACAGGTCCCGGCCTGGTCACCGCCACCGACCCCGCCGGGCGCACGATCGGCGCCGCGGGCACTGTCGCACAGGCCCGCTTCCACGCCTGGTGCCACGCCCACACCACCGCGCTCGCGACCGCGCGCCTGCGCCGAGACAGCCGGCGTCGGGGCCCGGCCGACAGCGAGGCGTGGCGGGTTCTCCTCGCCACCCCGACCGGCCGCTGGCGGCCCGCCGGCACGATCCGCACCCAGGACGACGGCTTCCTCGCCGACCCCGACGACACCAAGGACCACGCCCCCCGGCGGTTCCGTACCCGCCATCAGGCGCGCCGCTGGATCATCGAACACCGCGTCGTGCACGGCTGGCCCCACGCAGGATGGCTCGTCCTCGACGGCGTCCGCCTCCTGCGCCGCACCGGCAGCCGCCACGCCGCTACCCGCTGGTTGCGCGGCTACCACGCGACGTTCACTGGACTGCGCGCCACCGCCATCCGGCCGATCGGCCTCGATGCCTACCAGCACCACTATCCGGACGGCAGCGTCTTCGCCGTCGCCCGCGCCGCCCACCATGGCATCGACCCGGCCGCCGCACCCCGATACCCCTACGACGATCTCCCCTTCGACGAGAGCCCGTCCAGTCGGCGAGCACCCTGGGCAGCTCGGACACCGTAGGCACCCGTACCAGCCGCGAAGTGGCCAGCTCGCCGTAGGACAGCATCCGCGCCGACCCCGCTCGCGCGGCTACCTCGAATCCATCACCGGCGCCCTCCGCGAGGACCGCCCGCTGGGAAGCCGGGATTCTGCGCCGCCGCACCGATCCAGCCTCGCGCGCAGCAGGCAGCCGGCCCCGCGCGGTCGCCGCCGCACGGCCCGACCGGCGGACTGATCACAGGCCCCGTGCGGTGCTCGGCCGCGCGCGGCCTGCCCCGAACCTGCCGCCGGTCCTGGCCGCGGCCCGAGCGCCGCAATCCGGCCTTGGCACAAGAACTCGGGGTCCCACCC
>NZ_CDWWEW010000059.1:0-18021 GCF_977966315.1 Frankia sp. CeRuru1 | reverse complement strand
TTCGGCTGGCGAGTTTTGTCGCGCTCGCGGCCGGTCGACCTCGGCCTGATCAGCCTGTATGGGATCACTGTCTCGCCCAGGGCTGGGAAGACCTGGCGGGAGAAACCGAATGCCGGCGGTGAACGGCGTCGGTAAGCCGTGTGCGGGAGAACCGCATGCACGGTTTGACGGGGGGCGGCTGGAAACGGTGCATGCTATGGACGGCCGGGATGAAAAACGCGGGGGAAACCGCGCGGACAAAGGTACCGGACCTTGTGCCTAAAGCGAGATGCCACCGCGCCAGTCGCCTACCCTACAAGTAGCTTTGCCTGAATCGGCCATATATTTTCAGGTTGATCCGCCGGATTCACCTGGAGGCCGATCCGACAACAACCTTGATCGAGCGTTGTTGATGTAGTCGCGGAAATTAGAGAAGTCCCCGGTAGATCACAGGGTGCCTAATCCACTGTTCCCTGACCGAGGACTTCCGCTGCTAACCTACCCCGGCACTATCGCGCTCCCGCAGTCGACCCTGGACTTCCTGGCCTCATTGCTGGCCGACAACCGCGCTCAGCGCCAGACGTGGCGCAAGCTGTCCCCACACGGGCAGGCACTCCTCGTGCTCGCGCACCTACGCAACGGCGACACCTACGAGCGACTCGCCGAAGGCTTCAGCGTCAGTGTCGGGACGGTCTACAACTACGTGCGCGAGGCCGTCGATCTGCTGGCCACCCGCGGCCGTAGCCTCCTCGCGGCGGTGTGGACGTTCGCGTGGACGCAGAGCAACTTCCTCATCCTCGACGGAACGGTCGTGCGCACCAACCGTGTCCGGGCACACAACAAGCTGTACTACTCGGGCAAGCACAAGTACCACGGCATCAACCTCCAGGGCCTCATGGACCCCTACGGCAGGATGATCTGGATCTCCGAGGGGCTTCCCGGCAGCGTCCACGACCTCACCGCCGCCCGCATGCACGACATCCTCCACGTGATCGACCGCTCGGAGCTCCACCTCTTCGCCGACAAGGGATATGTCGGCGGCGAAGGAGACCACCTCCTCGTTCCGTACAAGAAGCCACCCGGCGGCGACCTGTCCGATCAGCTAAAGGAGATCAACCGTGCCCACGCCGCCACCCGCGCCAGAGGCGAGCGCGGCTTCGCGATCCTGAAGAACTGGCACATCTTCGACCGCTTCCGCGGCTGTCCCCGCCGCGCCGGGAAGTTCGCCCTCGCCGCATTCATTCTCACCGAGGAAGGGATTTAGGAAAGCTAACTTTGAAAAGGCTCAGTGCCTCGCCGCTCACATGGCGGGCGAGATCAGGATTCTGGTAGTCGGAGGTCGCCGCGAGCCGCACCCAGTCTTCCCACATGCCCCGATAGGCGGCGAGAGCGTTTCGTTCGGCGATCTCCGAAGCGGCCAGCGAGGCCGATGGGCTGACCTGAGGGGGAGAGGGTCGCGCCGACGCCTGAGTCGTCGGCGCTGGCGCATCGACGCCGCCATCGGCGCATGCGCCAGCCGCGAACAGGGTCAGCAGAGCGACCACGCCGCAAAGCGATGATCCGCGCCGCCTCACGTTCTGTCACCCATCTGACCCACACCCATCACGTAGGCGAACCATCGATACGCAAGAGAGTTAGACTATCTGTGGCAATAAATGACAAGGGGGGCGAATGTCACAGGCGATATGTGCCGACTTGGGGCCTATAATGCGCCCGAGCAAAAAGATGTTACTCTTCGCGTTCGTATCACGTGCGAATCAAGGTTTTCCGGATGCCCGCGGCGCAGCGACGGCTGCCTTCGCCCGCCGTCATCCAAGATCGCGGGGAGGTGGCGCGACCGTGAAGGGATCCGCCGGTCACGGTCCTGTCTACGGTTGGATGACGCGACGCGGGCCGTCGACACCTTCAGTGCTCGAGTGTGCCAAACGGGCCGATCTGGCGCACGTGGCACCTGGAAGCGGAGAGTGACGCCCGGATAAGGGTTGAGCTGCACAGTGCTGTGCCGATGCACGTGCATGGCATATTCATGCCATTTCGCTCTCGGCAAAAGTGGTGGCCCAGGAGAGATCAACATCCGATTCGGTGCCAGACAGTAGCCTCGGCCGGCCGGGAGCCAGGTCAATCGAAGCGCGGTCGTCCCGTTCCGTTTCCCTTATGGTCGACCATGCCACCGTCGCTCGGGGCTGATCTACTCCGACGTCGGCCGTGTCGCGCAGCACGCGCGTGGCGCCGTGGTTTGGCAGTGTCCGGCCGCAATCCGGTGGGCCAAGACGTCCCAACGCTCAACGACCCGGGCGTTACTCAAGTAGTAACCGTCGCATGTGAGGCAGAGGCGGACGGCCGGGGGTGCTCATCTTTCCGATGACTCCTGTCGAGCGGTGAGCGTGGAGGCGGTGACCGCAGCCAGGAGCCTTTTGCGGAGCACGTCAGGGATGTGGCGGGCGCCGAGTCCGGAGCGCCATCGTATGTCGGTGAGGAGTTCAAGCTGGTCGTCGCGCAGATGGCAGCGGGCGGCTTGGTGGTTGAGAAGGTCACGAGCGGCGTATGCGTCGCCGCCGCTCACGGCATCACTGATGATCATGTCAAGTGCGGGGCGCAGGTAACCGGATGGGCCCGCGAGGTCGAGGCGACACAGCCAGAGCTGAATGCGGAATGTCAGGTGCCCAGGGGCATTCGACGACGAGAGCTCGCCGAACATGCTCCCGCCGTCGCCGTCGCCGTCGCCGTCGCCGTCGCCGTCGCCAGCGGCCCTGCGACCTGCGATGTGGTCTTGGAGGAGATGGAGGCAGGCACCGACGGCCCGTTCCCAGGGCTGGGTGGTCGCTGTGGTGGCGAGCATCTGTTCGGCGGCCTGGTGGTCTTGACGAGCGTGGTGGGCGAGGATCGCGGTTTGGCGGCCGTCGAGGAGGCGCTGCCCGATGCCTTTGTGGCGGTGGAGGTGGTCGAGGGCTTCGGCCCAGTGGCCGGTGCGGGTCAGTGCGCGGGTTCCGTCGGCGAGCAGGACAGTCCACAACCAGCTGACAACTTGGGGATGGTCCTCGGTGGCGACAAGATCGTTAAAGGTGAATGCTCTGCCATCGAGGGTGGCCTCGGTCTTCGCCGCGACGGCGCCGTAGAGCGCGGTGAGGAGGCGGTGTGCGCCGAGACCGTCACCGATGCGCAGGCGCAGCCGAGCGAGGTTGATCAAGGGCTGAAGTGCGAGTTTCGCCGTTGCCCCGTCGAGAGGGCGGTGGAACGGAAGCGTGTCGATCTGGTGCCAGCAGAGGTGGTGGGCGAGGTCGGGTAGTCCGCAGTCACTGGCGATCAGGGCTGCGAGGTTGTGGGCTTCGGCGGCGCGCAGCAGTGCGTTGTCGCTGCCCTCGCCGGCCTCGGCGGCTTGGGCTGCGAGGGCGGCTACGTGGGCGATCCGCGCGTCGAGGGCTGGGCAGGATGGCCGGTCACGGGGGACGAGGGGAAACCGTGATGCGACGAGAGCGAACGCCGTTGTCGCCGCATCTGTCGACGTGGTGAGGGCCATCGGGTCGCACCTGTTCTTCAGAGCTTCCAGCGGACGGCGAGTCGGCTGTTCGGCCGGTCGATGCGGTGCCCGGCGACGGTCGGGTCCTCCGGGATGTCCGCGGAGTGGGCGGTGATGACCGGTTCGGCGGGGCCTTCTTCGCGCCACTGGCGCAGCAGGTCGGTGAGGTACGCGGCGAGGGTGGCCGCGTGGGGTCCGTGCGCGTTGACACCGAGTTCGTCGGTGTCGGGGGTTAGGGGGCGCAGGGTGATGTAGGCGATGCTGGTGCCGTCGTGGATGGTGGCCCCGGCCCAGCGGCGTGTCGGGGTGAGCGGGCTGTCGCGGCAGACGGAGGTGTCGACGGCGAGGCGGCTGAACCGGGCGCCGGCGGTGACGAGCCACAGGTCGAGGTGCGCGGTCGGTTCGTCGTCGTGGATCGTCAGCCCGGTCCACAGGCTGTGGGGTGGGCTGGCCGCTGCGGCGCGCAGGGCCGTCTCGTCGGCGGGGTCGTGGTCGTCGAAGCGCAGGGTGATGCCGTCCGCGAGGGTGAGGGTGTGGCCGATGTGGGCGTCGGTGCCGCGAAGGGGGACGAAGCCGCAGACGAGCGCCGAGCGGCTGACCAGTCGGCCCGGCTCGACCGCGTCGAGCGGGAGGGAGCGGGTGAGGCCGCTTCCGTGGAGACGCAGGGGCACGACGATGCGGCCGGCGGGCGCGAGCTGGTCCCACCAGCCTTTAGCCAGGTCCCAGGCCCCAGCCGTGATCACGATCCGATCGTAGGGCGCCCCGCCCGGGTGGCCAGCCGCACCATCGGCGTGGACGACGTCCACTCGCTCGTAGCCGGCCGCGGCCAGTGCGATACGCGCTCCTTCGGCGAGTTCCTCGTCGATCTCGATGGTGGTGACCTGGCCGGTCGGGCCGGTGAGCTCGGCGAGGAGGGCTGCGTTGATGCCGGTGGCGGTGCCGATCTCCAGGACGCGGTGGCCGGGGTGGACGTCGGCCTGTTCGAGCATGGCGGCGACGAGGCTGGGTTGCGAGGCCGAGGACAGCGCGGTGCCGTCGGGGGCACGGCGGGTGACGACGACCTTCGGGGCGTAGGCGGTTTCCAGATCGACCTCGGGCAGGAACAGGTGCCGCGGGACCGTGCGGAACGCGGCTTCGACTTGGGTGGTCCGGAACGTGCCCCAGCGGTGGATGTCGGCGACCAGGTCGTCGCGGAGCTGCTCGGGGGTGCGGGTGGTCATCGTGGTCACCGTTCGTCAGAGATCGGGCCGAGGTCATCGAAGATGATGTAGGCGGAGGTGTGGGCGAGCTGCGCCTGGTCGGAGGCGGGGATGCCGAGCCGGTTCCAGGCGAACAGGATGTGATGGGCGAGAACCGCGCGGAGGCCGCGGCTGAGCTGGCCTTCGTCTGCGAGGTTCGCGAGTGACCGACCCGCGTGCCGGAACGCCGCCAGCCATGCCGGCAGCGCTTCAAGGGGCCGGACTGCGCGGGCGGCGAGAAGGTGACGGACGGCGTTTCGGGTAGCCGCCGCGGCGGCGGACTGCCGCGCGCTGGTCTGGCGGGTGTGGCGGTGACGGGCGACGCGGGTCCAGACATCGCCCTGTTCGTAGTAGTCCTGGCCAGCTGACCTCAGCAACGCCGCGGCCAGCACGAGTCCGACCTCGGCCCGATGTTCGGGGCAGGCTCGGTCGAGGTGGGCGAGGACGTTGCGGCTGTCGTGGTGGAAGAGCTGATGCGCGACGTCCATGCCGGCGGGGCCACCGAAGGCGTGGATCTCCGGCTCGTAGACGGCGGGCGCCCAGCGGCGGACCGCGTCGCCGTCGAGCACGGCGCGGAGCCTGCCATCGCTGAACTCCGCGGAGTCGTGCCCGTCCCGGTTCGGGCCTGGGCGCCAGCGGATCCGCCAGGAGGCTGCCTTCCTGGTGAACCACCACAGGCTGATCCCGTCCGTCCGCTCAGCTGAGGTCAGCAGCGGTGCCAGCTGGGTGACCCCCAGATGTTCAGCGGCCCGCCAGTTCTGGCACCACACTGTCACTGCGCACCAGGCGGACTCGGTGTCGGGAATGCTCACGCGTCGTTTCCCGAGCACGGGGCCGGCAGGGCCGCAGGAAGATCGAGCAGGAGCGCGCTCTCCCAGACGGCGCCGACGCCGGTCGTGAGGGCGTGCAGGACCGCGGCGATGCCTGCCGCGCCATCGATGAGGCCGGTGAGCCGCCAGCCGGCGCCGCGTGCTGTGTCGAGGCTGTGGAGAAGCTGGTCAATCAGGTCGGGGAGGTGGCTGGCGAGCGGCTGGAAGCGGGCGTCGGTGGCGGCACAGCGGACGGTGGCGACCAGGCCCGCCCAGCCGTGGCAGAGCGCTGGGTCGACGAACCGGGCGAGCTGGACGGCGTTCGTGAGACAGGCGGCAAGAGCGTCCTCGGCGCGCCGTTGCCGGGTGGGGTCAGCCAGGGCGAGGGCGGCGAGCTGCTGGGCGCGGGCTAGGCCGGGGGTGCCGTAACACCAGGACGCGCGTCCTGGGCCGGGCTGGGTCGGTCGACCTGCCAGCAGGTCGCTGGCAGTGATCCGTTCAGGCCACCAGGGCCCGGCGGGGCTGTCTTGGCGCCAGACGTCCAGCCAGCGGCAGATCCGGTCGAGGGCCACGGTGTGGCCGGAGACGATGATCCCGCGGCGGTGGGTGAGCGCCAGCAGGGCGAGCGGCCCCGCGATGCCGTGGGCCATGCCCTGGTCGGAGTGTCCGTCCGCGAACGGGCCGGGCGGTGCGTTGGTGGGGACGTCGATGGTCCACCAGCCGGGCGCGTCCGGCCCGGCCGTGTCCATGGCCGGCACCGGTTCGGTGAGCCGAACGAGATAGGTCAGGATCTGGCGGAGCTGCTCGCCGTCGGGGTCGCGGACCGCGAGGTAAGCGCCGAGCCCGGTCAGGCCCCGGACCAGGTCGAATTCGGCGCGGACCGGTCGTCGTCCCGCCTCGATCCGTGCATGGGCCGCTGTGAGCCGACGTTCGACCAGTCTTTCGACAGCGGTATGGAGCCGCTGGGCCGCACGCTGGTGGCGGCCGGGTGACGCCGCCACCGTCAACGCGAACGCGAGCGCCGGGGCGCCGAACCACAGGCCGGCACTCGGACCGGCGGAGAGATCCTCGCCGGCGGCGGCCGTCAGCCAGGCATCGGCGGTGTCCCAGCCACCGTCGCCGGAGCGGGCGCGGGCACCATGGAGAAGCGCGACGCCTGCTGCCCCCTCGGCCAGCGCCTGGCCCTGCCAGCGGCTGCTGCCTGTTTCGGGTGGTGGTGGTGTGACCAGCGCGTCGGCCAGCCGGGCGGCGATGGTCGCCGTGCGGGTGCGCCGATCGCCAACCACGGTCACGAGCTCTCCGCTCCGGCCGGGACGAGCGGGGCCTGCTGGCCGATGTTGTGCCAGGCAAGGGCCACCGCGCGGGCGAGGCGGTGGCAGGCCCGCTCCGCCGCCGGGTCAATGCCGTGGGCACGGATGTAGTGCAGATGCAGCAGCGACCCCAGCACCTCGCCGCGGTCGGGTCGGCCCGGTGCCGTGGCGAGCTGGGCCGCATATCGTTCGGCGGCCCGGCGCCGGGCGTCCCAGGCATCACACACCGCTGCCGGAAGCCGCGGGACCGCGCCGCCGGGAGTGGAGCCGCCACGATCTGCTCGGGACAAGGCGATGGCCTGGCGCAGCACTGTCCGTTGAACTGGAGTTCCGGAGGCTCGCCGGTTGTCCAGAAGCCACCGTATTGCCGCGTGCCTGTCGCCGATCAGTGCGCAGGTCAGGTCGACCATGCTGACCGCGGTCAGCGCCGCAGGGTGCAGCGCCCGGTTCGCGGCCTGGGCGGCCAGCTGGGCGACGACGGCGGTGGAGTCGGCGGCGAACAGGTTCTCGGCTGCGGCGAGCGCTTCGTCGGCGCCGTACCGGGCCGTCTCCGGGTGGTACGTGTCGAGTACCAGGTCGCCGATGAGACGCCGCGCCCGCAGCCGCTCCGCCCAGACACCGACCTGGGCTACGGCCCGCCCGTAGCTTTCGGCGGCGCCCTGGGCGTCCGGCACGAGGCGGATCCGCAGGCGCAGATGGGGCGCGGGGTCGAGGTACCTGATGAACCACCACTGCGCGGGCATGTCCCCGGCGTCGAGTAGCGCGGCCAGGTGGCCGGTGAGGATCGTGTCGACCACGTCCGGATGGCAGTACAGCTTCGCGAACAGCACCGTCGATCCCGGCAGGATCCCGGAGGCCGCGTCGGTCACCGTCATCGGACCGGACGCTGTCACCACGGCGGGTGCCCGACGTGGGGCGGCGGTGGTCGCCACGGGGAACACGATCTCGTGGGCTCGGCCACCGGCCCAGCCGTAGTCATCGGGCTGTGGTGCTTCGGCGAGGCTGACGGGGCTGCTGGCGCCGTCCAGTTCGGCACGCAGCAGGTCGCGATCCAACCGTTCATCGAGGTCCAGCCGCAGTCGCACATCCGCTCGGCCGGTACTCACCCAGCGCGGTAGCCCTGATCGCTGCCGAAGCCGCCCGAGCGCGTCCACCCACTCATGGTCAGCGGCCCGCGGGCCGGGGAGATCGGACGGATGGACGCGCCAGCGGGCCGGTGCCAGAACCGCGCGACCATGGCGAACTCTCGGCAGGAACGGGAGACAACCCGCCGCGCCCCACGAGAACGGGGCGACGGTGCCGGCACCAGCGCGGGGCAGTTCGTGCAACAGCCGCGCGAGTGGTGGGAAGGACTGCCGGGCCGCGGCGTGCGTCAGCAAGGGCTCGACGACGGCGCGGCGGGAGAGCGACACCAGGTAGAGCCGCTCGCTGTCTGCCGTGACCGCCAGATCCGCCCACCCGATCCTGCCGCGCTGGCGCTGGCGCTGGCGCTGGCGCTGGCGCTGGCGCTGGCGCTGGTGGTGGTGGTGCTCGTGGTGCTCGGCGAGCGAGATCCAGTCCGCCAGCATGTGGGGAGCGCGGGTGACGTTCTCCAACCGGGCGTGCCCCGGCGGGAATGACAGCTGCGCTGCCACCGCACCGTCAACCATCGTTGGGAGCTGACGGAACGCGCTCACCATCCGGTGACGGTCCGCGTCAGGAAGCAGATCGAGGAATCTGCCGCTCATCGCGACCGCGGTCCGGCTGACCCCCGAGACCCACAGGGTGAACGCGCCTTGGGTCAGGCTCGCTGCCGACGACGCCCGGACCTCGATGCAGATCTCGACATGTGGTTCCGCCCAGAACCCGTCCGCCGGTGCGGACGCGGTGTCGAGGGCGGCGCCGTCCAGAACGACTTCCCGCTGGCCGTCGAGCGCCGCGCGCTGAGCGAGCTGCAACAGAACCTCGTCGCGGAGCGGCACCTCGTAGGCAGGTTCTGCCCCTGCCGGGTCGAAATGGGCCGGATAGCCCAGGCCGACCACCGGATCAACCAGTTGATCAACTCGTATCAGCGCCGACTCACCGAACCTCTCGATGAACCTGCGGTGATAGTCGCGCCAGGAGGGGTTGCCGGCCGGATGCGGGGACAGCCTCAGCAGGGCTCCGGCCGCCGCGGCAGCCTCCCTCGCCACAACCTCCGGCACCGTGACCGTGCAGCCCAGCCGCAGATCAACCGCGAGTGGCTGCCCAACCACCGAGCACACCGCCCGCATCCGCTCACGAACGGCTGCCAGACGGGGCCGCGGCACCGAACCGTCCAGGCCGCGTGTTCGCACGAGGTCGTCCTGGACCAGGCGAAGTTCTTCGAGTTCTTCGATGAGGGCCGCCCAGGAAACTCCGGCGCTGTCATCGGACCGGCGCGCGGTGGCTGGCATGCCTGCGTCCTTGATGCGCGTCAGCGTGCCGAGAACGTGCGCGACGGCGTCCGTGCACGTCGCAGGGGGCCGCAGGTTACTCACGAGAACGCCGTACGTCAGGAGCTGGGCCAGCATGGCCTCGACGCCGGGGCGAGGAAGGCCGAGCGTGGCCCCCACAGAATCAACAAGATCGGCAAATTGGACGGGTGTCGCCGCGCACGCTATAGCCGTCTGAACTGCCCGACTGTGGCAGACCGACACCTCGGCAGGCAGAAAGGCCTCCGTTGGCGGTTGGGCATGCGGGCGCCAGGGAAGCACCAGCCGGCCACCGCGGATCAGAGCCAGGTCATTGGCCACCACAGTCAGCGCCGCGCGGATACCGCTCATGGACTCCAGCCGGGCGACGACCGCGGCGAGCCACACAGAATCCGCCCGCGGGTAGAGCCGATCGGCATCAGTCCATCGCAGCGCGGACTCGCTGCCTAACCGCGCCGGAGCCACGCCAGCGAACAGGCCGAACGGGGTCGCCCGCCGGCTCATCCGCACCAGATAGCGCGCCACAGCCAGCCCCAGCCGGCGCGCCCGCCGCGCGGACAGCCGTTCCCCACGGCACGCCTCCTCGACACCCGCCGCCAGCGCCGGGCTCGCGGTCTCTATGGCGAGAGCAAGGGATGGGTGCGCCCAGGCCTCGGCCAGCCAGGCGCGCCAGCGCACTCCGTCATCGCAGTCCGCGCCGGGCCAGGCCTCTGCGGCCATCACCTTCGCCGATTCGTCCGACAGGGAAGCAGCACGGAACAGCGCTGCGTCGAGCGGCGCGTAGAGCAGCGCACTGCGCGGGGAGCCCATGGCATCGCCTCCGTCTGGTGATCAGCGGTCCATTGCGCTGCACACGTGCCGGGTGATGCCCGGAGACCACGCGATCTCCGGGCATCACCCGGACTCATGGCGGTGTCAGCAGTCGGTGTTCTTGTTCGTCGAGCAGCCGTTGTCGGTGCTGCAGAGCAGCGCGTCCGCCGCGTCGCCCTGCTCGACGATCGAGACGTCGAGCTCCAGCTCGCTGATCCCCGCGATGGTCGCGTCGGCCGTGATGGTGTCCATGGTCATCGCACTCCCTGTCTCGCCCGTTCGCATAGGACACGGGCTCGTGAAGGACTCCACTGATGCGGTCCTGCCTCCCGGCCCACAGCGAGGTCGCGTGAGGAAGCGGATGTCGCCGCAACCGCGGTCACCAGCTGGGAGGTAGACGGCTCGGTCCGGCCGACGCAGGCTCTCGAGCCAGCCGGTAGGGCCCGGCGACTGGTCCGCGCCGGCCTGATCAGAAAACCGGGCTTGCAAGGTGGGCGGTACCATCCACGGCCCGTCCATGGGCAACCGGGCGATGACGGAAGGTAGCAGCGTCCGATAGCGTCGGTGTGGTCGGCCCTGCCCGCACGACGCGCCGTTGGAGGTGCGGATTGACGAAGCACCGTCATCCCCCGAACCGGAATCTGGCCTGGGAACGACTCCAGCGCGGCTGGTCACACGACGAGGTCGCCCGCCGTGTCGGCGTGGAAATGGACCACGTCGGCGAGACGTACACCGGCCTGTGCGCCAACACCGTCAGGCGATGGGAGACCGGCGAGCGGCGTCCGGAGCCTCGCTACCGCAAACACCTGGTGACCGTGTTCGGGAAACCCGCGAGCGAACTCGGCCTACTCACACCGGACGAGCTCAAGATGCGCCCGGACATCGCGATGGGGAGGGTGGACGGCATGCCATCCGGCACGACTGATGACGCGAGCTGGGATCGGGCCACCGTCCTTCGCGCGATGCTGGGAGCGGGCGCGTTGCCCCTGCTGAGCCCGCTGCTTTCCATAACGTCGGCCGAGGGCGACACCCAACCTGGGCCGTCCCAGGTGGATCCCGAGACCTACATGAAGATCGCGAATGGTCAGCGGGAGCTCTACTGGAACAGCCCTCCCCGCCCGCTCTTCGAAGCGTCCTTCGCGCATACCCACCTGGGCGTCGCGCTCGTCCGCGGCGCGCACGGGACGCAACGCGCGGCGCTCGCCGCCGGGCTGGTCCAGTCGGCGCTGCTCGCCGGGCGCCTCGCCTTCTTCGACCTCGGCCAGCCCGCCGTCGCCACCCGCTGCTACGAGGTCGCGCTGACAGCCAGCAAGGAGACCGGCGACCACGCGCTCGCCGCCACCGTTCTCGGTCACATGGCCTTCATTCCCGGCTTCAGCCAGGACCCGGACGGCGCGCGGAACCTGCTCGCCGCCGCGCTCCAGCACTGCTGGCACGGCGTCGATCCCATCGTCCGGTCCTGGCTGCACTGCGTGTCCTCCGAGATCGAGGCCAGGAACGGGGCCTCGGCGACCAGCCGCCACCAGATCGACCTCGCCGAAGCCTCGCTACCCTACGCCCCCAGCGACCTTGCGTGGTTCGACTTCTACGATGCGGCCCGCCTCGACTCCTTCGCCGGCTACGCCGCCCTCACCACCGGAGATCACCCGGAAGCCGCTCGGCGGCTGACCGCGGCAGCCGACCGGCTCGGCGCGCAGGGAAGCAAACAACGCAGCGTCATCCTGGCCGATCTCGCCGGAGCCCATCGCCAGGACGGCGACCGCGTCGCGGACTATCTCGGCCAGGCGATCGACGCGCTCACCACCGACTGGTACGCGACCGGGATCGACCGCGTACACGCGATCCGGCCACTCCTGGGAGACAGCAAGCACGGCCGACACCTCGACGGCCAGATCAGAGCATTGTCACCGGCATCGTGACCTCGCCTGTGGGAGCGCTCAGTTCGTCGCGTTGTACTTGCGGACCAGATCCGGTAGCTCAGTCAACGAATCGAGGTGAAACAGGCAGCGGTCGGCGACGGTCGCGCCCTCAAGGATGTGGCCCCACGGCCCGCGGCGGGTGAGGGCAGTCGCCAGGCCGGCGGCCTGCGCGGGGCGGATGTCGTTGTCGAGCCGATCACCGACGTACAGCACCTCCCCGGCCGGGCAACCCGCTTCGGCGACGACACGCTCGAAGAACTCCGCTGACGGCTTCTCCACACCCCAGCCGTCCGACGTTCCGATCAGGTCAACGGGGAGATCCAGCGCCCGCAGGATGGCTTCGGCGCGGGCGGTCTGGTTGCCCGCCAGGCCGACCCGCAGGCCCTCGGCGCGCAGCGCCGCCAGGCAGGGCCGGGCGTCGGCGTACAGATCCTCCCCACCAAACGACTCCGGCTGCCCGGCCGCCGCACGCCGCTCGCGCTCCACCCCGAGGTCGAATCCGGGCCGGAACACCTGGAACACCTCCCGGTAGTCCAACCCACGGGCGATCACGGCGCCGAACACCGCGGAGAACGTGTGCCGCGGCACCCCCAGCCAGTCCGCCCACGTCCCGTACTCCCGCGACTCGTCCACGATCGTCTCGCCTACGTCGAAGAACACTGATCTGATCGGCACGCGGGCCCCTCCCTGCTGGTCGGACTGCGGACGTCTCCATCGTTCAGGGTGAAGCTATCGGGCGTTACTACCTTCCGTCAGCGGCTGGTTGCCCTTGGACGGGCTCTGGACGGTACCGCCAACGCCGCCGGCCGAGTTTCCTGATCAAAGCGGCGAAGGCACCACCTTCCCGCTGACCCGCTGACCCGTGCCTTCTCGCGGTTCGGGTTCGGCGGTTCCATCCACCCTTGAGAAGGCAGCCGTGTTCCGAGCCCTCACCACCGTGCCGGTTTTCGCCGCGTTCGAACAGCGGTCATCCCAGCTCGCTCCCGCGGCGTCCGGCGTTGACGATCTGCTCGGGGCGGCGCCGTGATGCCCGGCAACGCAGCAGGCACGTCGACCGCGACGTTGCGCGCGGTGATGGTCGACCGGATCGCCGCGGCCCTGCCCCTGTCCGGGGCGGTGGAGGAAGTGATGCGGGCGGTGCCGCGGGACAGGTTCTTCCCGGGCGCCGCCGTCGAGGAGACGTATGCCGATCGCTCCGTCGCCGTCGATGGTGACGGCCGGTGGGCGCCGGCGCCGTCCACGGTCGCGGTGATGCTCGACCAACTCGCGGTCCGGCCCGGCACCCGGATCCTGGAGATCGGCACGGTCAACGCCTACAGCACGGCGCTGCTGTCCAGGCTGACGGGCCCGTCAGGCGCGGTCCGGAGCACGATGGATACCGGCCGCGCGGAGATCCGCGCCAGCATCGCGGGACTCACCGCCCCCGACTGCGCCAACGTCACGCTCGTCGATGACCTCCGCTCCTGGCCCCATACGCCCCACGAACGGGTTCTCGCTCACGCCGGGGTCGATCTGCGACCTGCGCTGGTCGAGGAGGTCGTTGAAGGCGGGCGGCTCGTCATTCCGCTGCGGCTTCGGGGCCTGGAGCGCACGGTCGGCTTCGTTCGCCGCGGCGGTCAGTTGGTCTCGGACTCGATACGCCCCTTCCACGCACGGCCACGGGGCGTCCGGCGCACCGCGGCGCTCCTCGCCGCCGGGGTACGCCTGGATGCCGCGGGCCAGGACGTCAACGTCAGTCGCTTCCGGGACTCGATCACGGGTGATCGTCACCTGGTCGAGACCGGGGTGACGGTTCCCACCAGCGCGCTGGCGGGGCTGGATCTGTGGCTGGCGACCGTGCGGCCGGCCTACGGCACCCTCTACGTCGAGGCGATCGCCGACCAGCAGAATCCGGTCGGCCCGCCGTCCCCGCAGGGCGTGTCAGCAGTCTGGACGGACTCCGAACTCGCCTTTCTCGACATTAGGAACACCGGCAATGCTGTGGAGATCCGGGTCGCCGCCTATGGTCCGGACCGGCACCGGGTCGCCGATCTACTCTCCTACGACATCCAGATCTGGGACGCGAACCGGCGGGAGGGCCCGGACCCTGTCATCCGGGTCTGCCACACGCCCACGGCCTGTGAGCCGCACCCTCCGGGACGGGTGATCACTACCCCGCATGCCCAGATCCTGATCTCCTGGGATTGGCCCGGCTCTCCTCCGCACGCGGAGACCCGGCTGGGAGCGACCCTGAGCGCCTCCGCCACGTCCGCCTCGGTGCGGTGGGGAGTCGTCACGCTCGATGCCCACGGCCGGGTCGTGCGGGCGGTCGTCGGTTTCGACCGCCCGGATCTCGCCAACGACTGGGCCCGCGATCAACCCGGCGTCGACGCCGTGGTGCTGCCCACCGAGTGGACGCCGGGTAGCGACTGGGCGGTCGTTGCCTTGGGCACCGAGGGCCAACCCATCCAGATCACTGCCCGGTTCCCTCGACAGCAGGCAGCCGACCTGCATGCCCGTGCGGCCCGCGCCCTACCGGGCTACACCGTGGTCCCCGTCGACCAGGCGTCCGGCCCGGCTGGTCCCTGAGACCGAGGCTGTCACCCCGCCGTTCCGCCATGCCCGCGTAGTCCTCGCGGTGCCTTCAGCGTCGGCGGGGCCGGACGTGCCGGCCGAGTCGCGAGCGGGCCGGAAGAGCTCGCGGCGCCGCCACCCTCGACCCCAGGAGTGATCTTGGCTTCGCAGTGTTTACCTGAGGCGACGGCCACGAGCCGCTGCGCCATGGGTGCCGGCGGACAGGCAGCTTCGAGCCTGTCCGCCGTGCACCACGTTGAGTTTCGCGTCGACCAGCCCGAGCCGCGTCCCCGCCGTGTCTCGGCGGTCGAAAGCGTCGTCCTGGCTGGCGCCCGGGTGCGCCCCGGACAGGATCTGGTCGCCCTCGGCGGGGCGCCGGGCCTGGTATCCGGTGCGGTGTCGGCGGTCTACCCCGAGGGCAGCGTCACGGTCCTGACGCCGACCCCCGCAGCACTGGCTCAGATCCGGCCGACCCCGGAGACTCGCTATCGGTGGGGATCGGTGTGGGATCTCGCTGATCTGCCTCTGCCTGACGCCAGCGCCGACGCGGTGATCGGCCGCATGGTTCTGGCGCCACTCGGTCATCCCCGCCGGATGCTGATCGACATCGCCCGCGTCCTGCGACCGGGAGGACGGCTGTCGTTGTGCGAACCTCTGCTCGGTCAGTGCAGCCCGATCGACCTCGACGGGCTAAGCCGGCACGAGCTCAACCAGGTCACGAAGGTCCTGGCCGAGGCCCAACCCGCTGCCCAGGCGTTCACCGTGCCCGCCGTGGTCGGCAACGCCTGTCTCGCCGGCCTCATGTGTGTCGAGCACGTCGCCGACACCGTCACCACCACGATGACGGGCGTGGCCGCCGCCGACGCGGCACTGCACGCCCCGGGCCCGGCGGCCGAGTCGGTCTACCAGGCGATCAACCGCGCCCTCGGCGCCGCCTTCGCCCGCCGCTACTCCGACGCGTGGCGCGCCACGGCGCGTCGACGCCCCCTCGTACTGACCACCCCGATCGTCTACCTCACCGCGGTCAAGCCGGAAAGCAGCAGATGCCCACTCTGACCTTCGGGGACGCCGTGAGCGCATACCCGCCGCCCACCTTCGACGCGAACCGGCCGCACCCGGCCCGGGTACGCAACTACCTCCTCGACGGCAAGGACAATTTCCCGGTCGACCGGGAGTACGGCGACAATCTCATTGCGGTCTTCCCCGAGATCATTGCTACTGTTCGGGCCTCCAGAGAATTCCTCGTCCGCGCGGTCAGTCACCTGGCTGGCGAGGCGGGACTGCGCCAGTTCCTTGACATCGGCCCCGGCCTCCCGGCCGAGGGCAACACCCACAGCGTGGCCCAGCGCATCGCGCCGGAATCACGCATCGTTTATGCCGATAACGATCGTAGGCTGTCGGGTAGTGTGCACGGTGCAGGCCGCGATCAGCATCGACAGCGAGGGTGGGACAGTGGGCGAGCTAGGTGCCGGATTCGTCAGGGTGTCGACGGGTAGCCAGGACGAGACCTCACAGGTCAAGATCCTCGCTGAGGAGGCTGCTCAGCGCGGGATCACGATCGTCAAGTGGTTTACCCTTCACGGGTACTCGGCGAGCCACGGGGCGCAGGAACCGGCGTTGCGTGAGGCAATCGCTGACATTCAGCGTGGGGACTACACGACGCTTTTGGTGACCGAGTCGTCCCGGCTTGACCGTCGCGACGATTTGGATGCGCAGGCGGAGATCTTGCTTGGTATTCGGTCTGCGGGTGGTGACATCATCTCGATTGCCGAACCCCAGTTCGGCAAGACCGATTTCGCCGGTCGTATCGTGACTCTTGTCGCTCAGCATGCGAATGCCGAGAAGTCCAGGACGGTCAAGCAGACCACGTACCGTGGCATCTCGATGATTATTGCCAACGGCGCGCATCACGGTCCGCTGCCGTCGTTCTGGGCGGTCAAGGGGGAACGCTACGCCAAGCAAGCTTATTGCGCCGACCCGGAATCGGTCAGGGACATTTACGAGCGTGTCGCCAACCGCGAATCCCTGCAATCCATCGCCCGGATTTACGATGTTTATCCAGCATCGGTTAAGAACCTTGTCCGGTTCGCGGCGAACCACACAGGGGTCGAGGAATGCCGGTACACGTATGAGGGTGCGACCGAAACGTGGGTGCATGAGGTTGGACCGGTGGTCGATTCGCCTCTGTGGTGGCGCGCCAACAAGGTGATTGCCGCGAACCTGACGGACGCCAGAGGGAACAAGGGTGGCCGTCCCGTGGCACAGGCCGCCAACTGGATCAGTGGCGTCCTTCAATGCCCATCGTGCGGTGCGAAGCTGCACCTGAACGCCGGTCGCGCTCCGTCCGGAAAGCCGCGCACTCCTAAGCTTCGCTGTGGCGGTAACCCCAAAGCCCGCAAGGCGTGCGGTGTCTTCACCGGCTGTGACGCCCGCCCCATCATTGGCATAATCGATTCTATGTTTTCCAGTGACACGACGCCTATTCTCGCTTTCCAGCGGGTGGCGGGGAACGCGCACGAGCTGGACGAGATGCGGGCAGAATTCTCCCGGCTGCAAAGCCGTTTGTCTGTCACGGAAGACGATGACGAACTCGATGCGCTGGTGGCCACCCGCAAGGCTCTGCGGGTGGCCATCGAACAATTCGCGCTTGTCTCTGACGTGTACGACTACACGGAGATCGGGCGGACGGTCAGCGACATGTGGACCAGCGGCGACACCGACGAAAAGCGGGGCATGCTCCGAGCGATCATGACCTCGTGGGGTCTGACGCTTTCCGAGCATGACGGACAGTGGGGAATCAAGATCGGTACGGGTTTCACGGACACGACCGACGCGGACGGAATCGTGGACCTTGGCAACGGGTTCTGTTTCCGTCGGGAAAGCAGCGCGCGGAACGGAGGTTCAGCCGCCCGTCCGCGCTAGGTGGCCTGCGGGAAGGCCGGAAGGACGAGCACGACCCTTCCGGCCTCCAGATGCCCCAGCACATCAGGAAGCCTGAAATCCTGCACCGAGAGAATCACGACGCTCTCACCACACGGGAGGGGGTCAAGATCGCTGGGAGTCTTGCGGGTAGGTGGCTGTTCCTCGTTACGCGGCTTGGGCAAGGGGCTGGGAGAAAGCGACGGAGGACAGGACCGCGGCGGCGAGGGGGGCGGCACCGCGTTGCCGATTTGGAGAAGCCGGCTGGTGTTGCTGCCCTGCCACGGGTAGTCGGCGGGAAAGGATTGCAGGGCGCCGAACTCGGCGACGGTCAGGGGGTCTACCGGTCCGGCCCACCTGTCGGTTAGCTGTGCGGTGCGGAGAGCGGTGCGGGCGTAGGTTCCACCCCAGGTGTTCCCGTGGGTGGTGACGGTGAGGGATGGCCGGTCGATGATCCCCCGGCCGATGCTGTCGGCCATGCTCCGCCAGGGTTTCAGCGGCGGTGCATATCGCGGGGTTGTCGCACCGTATCGGG
>NZ_CDWWEW010000058.1:0-18038 GCF_977966315.1 Frankia sp. CeRuru1 | reverse complement strand
ACCACCGCCCTCGTCTACACCCACTACTGGACGTTCTTGCTGATCTTCACCGTGGCGGCGTTCATGCTGCTGCAGGCCCGGCGGCGGCCCCAGTATCGGCAGGTGACCCTGCGGGCCTTCGCCGCGATGGCGGCCTCCGCCGCGCTGTTCGCGCCGTGGATGCCGTCGTTCCTGTTCCAGATGCTGCACACCGGAACGCCCTGGGCGCCCAAGGTGCAGGCCCAGGTGCTACTGGACACGGTCTTCGACTGGGCCGGCCCGACCTCCACGGGTGCGCTGCTCGGCATCGTGCTGCTCGGGGGCGCGCTCATCGGCCTGACCGCGCGTCCGGACGGGCGGGAGCTCGCGGTCAAGCTCTCCGGCCGGGTGCCGGGCCGTTACCTGGCCGCGATCTGGCTGGTCCCCCTCGTCCTGGCCTACTTCGTGAACATGTTCGGCGGCAGCGCCTACGCCGAGCGCTACACCGGCATCGCCCTGCCGGCCTGCCTGCTGCTCGCCTCCCTCGGCATCGCCCAGCTGCCGGGCCGGCATGTGCGGGCCGGGGTACTGGTCGTCGCCTCGCTCAGCGGCCTGCTCGGCGGGTGGCAGCTCGCCCGGACCGAACGCACCCAGGCCGGGGAGATCGCGGACCGGATCGTCGCGCTGGCCCGGCCGGGAGACGTGGTCGCCTACTGCCCGGACCAGCTCGGCCCGGCCGTGCACCGGGCAATCGAACGGCACGGCGAGGTCACGGTACGGGAGATCGTGTACGCGGACAGTTCCGGCCCGGCGCTCGTCGACTGGGTCGACTACGCCGACCGGATGAAACGGGCGAACGGCACCAGCTTCGCGGCCGAGGTCAACGAACTGGCCGGTCCCGGCTACGCCGTGCTGCTCGTCCGCGCGGACGGTTACCGGTTCCTGGAGGGCGCCTGCGCCGTGCTGTCCGACCAGCTCGCCACGCTGCGCGACCGCACCGTGCAGGTCGAGCGGCGCAACCTGTACGAGGGCGCGTCGCTGGAACGGTTCTCCACGCTGCGCTGACCGCCCGCGGGGGCGGGGTCGTCGACGGCGAGGGCCGCGACGGCCAGCACGAGCAGACCCATCGGCAACGTGTAGTGGTTGAAGAAGGTCTGCTTGTTCATCAGGTTCAGGGTGAGCAGGACCAACGCGGCCCCCAGGCAGAACCCGGTGGCGTCCCCGCGGGCCCGCCAGGCCGCCGTGTAGGCGCCGAGGAGGGCGACCGCGGTCAAGCCGAATCCGAGCGTGACCCCGAAATGCGACGCCAGGCCCGGCAGGGACAGCGAGTGGGCGAGCACCTCGTAGTGGAGGTTCGTCCAGACCGCGTCGTCGAGGAAGTCCCGGGGACCGGCCACCACCCAGGGGGCGACGAGGAGCGCCGCCACGACCGCGGCCGCAGCCGTCCGGCGGGGCCCGAACGCGGGGTAGCCCGCCGCCATGGGGATCAGCAGCACGACGTGCTGTTTGGTCGCCAGGGCGAGCGCGAACGCGACGACCGCCACCCGTCCCCGCCCGCTCGTCGACGCCCACACCGTCGCCGCCAGGCACGCCACGAGCAACGGCTCGGTCCAGGACTGCTGCAGGGCGTACATCGACTCGGGGAACACGACGACCAGCAACGGCAGCGCGGCCACCGCCGGCGCCGCGGGTGCCCTTCCCCCGGGTGCCCTTCCCGCGCCCGCTACCGCGCGGATCAGGACCGCCGCCACCGCCAGGGCCAGCAGCAGGCCGTAACGGACGTCACCGAGCAGAAGCCGGAAGGGAGCCAGGAGCACGGACGTGACCGGTAGATAGGGGTAGACGTCGAACAAGCCGTCGACCGGGTACTCGGCCCGGCTCGGCGCCCACTGCTGCCGGTACATGTCGGCCCCGTGCGGCAGGCCGGCCGTGGAGACCTGGAGCAGGTGGAAGACGTCGATGCGGGGCGTCGGCGCGGCGCGGATCGTGGCGACGCCCGCCGCGCAGGCCAGGGCCAGGACCAGCCAGAACACCCACGGAGAGGCGAGCACATCGAGCCGGCCCCGGCCCTGGTGGTGCTCCCGGCCGATCCGGCGCCCCCGGCCGGCGCGGTGCAGCATGACCACGATCGACCCGGCGGCGAGCAGGCCCGCGAGGATCGCGAGCACGTCCGCCACCGTGGCGAACCGGCCGACAGCGTAGTAGCGGGGACGGCGCACGAGCGGCACGACGCCGATCATGACTGCCACGAGCAGCCACGCCCCAAACCACCCACGCGGGCGCACGGCCACGGCGGTGCTGGCAGTACCGGCGTCGGCGGCGGGGCCGGCGGTGCCGGCCACGACCACCACCGCCAAGATCACTGCCGCGAAACCTACCAGGACACTCGACAGCGCCCAGGCGCCGTACCGACCATCCTTGGCCGCGATGCCACCGGCCACCGCGCACCAGCCGACCAGGATCGCCGGCATCACCCGCCCCGGAGGAACCGGCCCGTCCGGGGGAGGCGAGGTCTGCGGTGCCCGTTGACCGGGTATCGACAATGCCATGTGCGCACGATGCCAGAGCCGCACCCGATCAGGCGGCCCGGACGCGCGTTATGGGAATAGGGCGGACGTATCACGGATCATCGCATGGTGTCGGGTCGAGGGGGTGCGGACGGGTCGAGGGGGTGCGGACGGGTCTCCGCTCGCGCCATGCAACACTTGCGACCCGGGACCGGTCCCAGGGGTCCGGCGTCCCGGTGGCGCGATGCCCGGTGTCCGTCCACCCGAGTGACCATGAGTGTGTGTTGAGGAGAGGTCCTGCACAGTGACCGAAAAGCCAGAGGTAGTCGTCATCGGAGCCGGACCGGCAGGTCTGACCGCCGGTTGGGAGCTGGTGAAACGGGACGTCCCCGTGACGATTATCGAGGGTGACTCGGTCGTCGGCGGAATCAGCCGTACGGCCCAGCGTGAAGGTTGGCGTTTCGACATCGGCGGCCACCGCTTCTTCACCAAGGTTCCCGAAGTCGAGAAGCTCTGGCACGAGATCCTGCCGGACGAGGACTTCCTGCTGCGCCCCCGATCGAGCCGCATCTACTACAACGGGAAGTTCTTCGACTACCCGCTCAAGGCCGGAAACGCGCTCGGCGGGCTCGGCCTGGTCGAGGCGGCGCGCTGCATGGCCTCCTACGCTGCGGCCCGGATCCGGCCGCCGCAGGACCAGAGCAACTACGAGAACTGGCTGGTGGCCCGTTTCGGCTGGCGGCTCTACCGCACCTTCTTCAAGACCTACACCGAGAAACTGTGGGGCGTTCCGGTCAGCGAGATGCCCTCGGACTGGGCCGCGCAGCGCATCAAGAGCCTGTCCATGATGAACGCGATCGTGAACGCGGTCCTACCGAAGCGGAACCAGAAGGAGATCACCTCCCTCATCGAGGAGTTCCAGTACCCCAAGTACGGGCCCGGAATGATGTGGGAGACCGCCACCGACAAGATCATTAAACAGGGCGGCCGAGTGGTCTTCGAGGAGAAGGTCCGCAAGATCCACCACGCCGACGGCCGCGCGACCGGCGTCACCACGACCGTGACCGGCGGGTACGGCCCGGGGGCCGGTGCCCCGGAGTCCTCGCGCTCCGACCTCGGCAGCGAGTACCAGTACCAGGCCGACGAATTTATCTCGTCGATGTCGTTCTCCTCTCTCGTCCGGGTGATGGACCCGCCGGCACCGGCCCACGTGCTGGCGGCGGCGAACGCGCTGAAGTACCGCGACTTCCTCACCATCGCCCTCGTGGTGCCGGCCTCGGCCGGTTTCCCGGACAACTGGATCTACATCCACTCCCCCGCCGTCAAGGTCGGCCGGATCCAGAACTTCGCCTCCTGGTCGCCGTTCCTGGTCAAGGACGGGCGTACCTGCCTCGGCCTGGAGTACTTCGTCTTCGAGGGTGACGAGACCTGGAACGCCCCCGATGAGGAACTGGTCGCGCTCGGGACGAAAGAACTCGTCGAACTGGGTCTGATCAGGGCCCAGCAGGTGGAACAGGGTTTCGTCGTACGCATGCCGAAGGCATATCCATACTACGACATACACTACAAGAAGAACGTCGATATCATCCGCGCCTGGCTGGCCGAGAACACGCCGAACGTCCACCCGGTCGGCCGTAACGGCATGCACCGTTACAACAACCAGGACCACTCGATGCTCACCGCGATGCTCACGGTCCAGAACATCATCGACGGCACCAAGCACAATGTGTGGGAGGTCAACGTCGACGAGGATTACCACGAGGAGGTTTCGTCGCCGGCCCGGGGCACCGCCCGGTCCTGACGGAGGATTCGCCCGGGGCACGGATTCATCCGGGACGGGTTTGTCCGGGACGGATTCATCCGGGGCACAGATTCGACAGGCGTCGCCACTCGAACGCCGTCACACGGGCGTCGCCGGAATGTCGGGCGCGTTTCACCGCCGGCGCCCGCTCCGCTTCCGGGGCCAGCCGGCATGACCGGGGACGTCCCGGTATTACCGAGTACGGAGCGGATGGGTGACGGGACGGGCCGCGTCCCGTCACCCATCCGGGACATCATCGAGGCGTAGGGGCGCGCCACGCGAGACTGGTACCGGGTGCGGCCCTGCCCGGCCGGCCGGTCGTCTACCGGCCGGCCCGTCGCAGTCCGGTCAATGTGGACGGAAGGGACTGACCGTGACGGATGTCGCGGTCCGGCCGGCGGAGCAGCTCCCCGAGCCGGTCGACCAGGTCGGGAACGCATCCGGCCGTACGGGACGGATCTTCATCGCGGTAGTGGGGGTACTCCTCGCCGTCTCGGTGATCGTGCGGTTCACCGCCAGCCAGGCACTCTGGCTGGACGAGGCGCAGAGCGTCGCCATCGCCCGCCTGCCCCTGCGCGGGTCGGCCTTCACGATGTGGGACGGCCTGCTACAGGACGGCTCACCGCCGCTGTACTACCTGGTGCTCCACGGCTGGATCAAAGCGTTCGGCGAGGGCACCTTCGCGGTCCGGTCCCTGTCCGCGCTGATCAACATTGGTGCGGCGTGGCCGCTGTTCCTGCTCGCCCGCCGCGTGGTCGGCGAGCGGGCGGCGCGGGTCAGCGTCGTGCTGTACCTCACGTCGCCGTTCGCGTTGTACTTCGGGACCGAGACCCGGATGTACAGCCTCATCGTGCTGCTCACCGCGTTGGGTGGACTGGCGTTGGAACGCGTCCTGCGGGCACCGTCGATCAGATCGGCGATCGCCCTGGCGCTCTGCGCGGGAGGCCTGGCGCTGACCCATTACTGGTGCCTCTACCTGCTGCTCACGGTCGGAACGTGGCTGGTCCTGCTGCTGGTGGCCCGTCCGTGGTGGGTCGAGCGCCAGATCCGGCGCGGCGAGGGCGCGGGCGCGGCGGACCCAGCGGGTGTGCCGGGTAGCGCGGGTGTACCCGGGTACCGTTCCGCCCCGGCAAGCCCGGCAAGCCCGGCAAGCCCGGCAAGCCGGGGCCGGGGCGCCCCCCACAGTCACCGGACGCCGACCCGTTTCCTCACCCCGCAGCGGCGGGGGCCGGTCTTCGGGCTGCTCGGCATCGTCGGTGGCGGGCTGGTCTTCGCCCCGTGGCTGCCCGACTTCTTCGACCAGCTCGCCCACACCGGCACCCCCTGGGGAGAGCCCGCCAGCTATGCCGCGATCTCCCACGCCTACGGCCAGTGGGCCGGCGGCCCGACGACCCTGGGTCGCCTGTTGCTGTTCCTGGTCACCGGTCTCGCCGCCGCCGGCATCGCCGGCCGGCCCGCGGGTGGCCGGTTCATCCTTCTCGACCTGCGTGGTCTCGAACCGGGCCGGACCCTGTTCCTGCTGGCCACCGGCACGCTCGTCGTCGCGGTGACCGCGGGCAAGGTGGTCGGCAACGCCTGGGCCGACCGGTACACCGCCACCGCCTTCGTGCCGTTCCTGCTGGTCATCGGGCTCGGCGCGACGATCATCACCGATCGGCGGGTGTTCCACGGAGTGGTCGCCGTCGCGGCCCTGACCGGTCTGCTCGCCGGGACCTCCGACATCCACCGGGAGCGGAGCCAGGCCACCGAGGCCGCGCAGGTCCTCGAGCGGATCGCCCGGCCCGGTGATGTGATGCTGGTCTGCCCGGACCAGCTCGGACCAGGCCTCGCCCGTACCGTGCCGAACTGGATGAAGGTGTACGTCGTGCCGACCTACGCACCGCCGGACCGGGTCGACTGGGCCGACTACGAGCGGCGCAACGAATCAGCCGACGGGGTCGCGATCGCCCGGCGCGCCCTCGCCGAGGCCGGTCCGGAGCACACCGTCTTCCTCGCCGGTTCCGGGTCGTACCGCACCTACGAGGAGCTGTGCACGGTGGTACGCACCACCCTGCAGGAGGCCCGGCCACTCGCGGACGAGGTCATGAAGCAGGGTCTGCCGGCCAGGGTCCACGAGAACTACGCGCTGCTGCGGTTCCGGGCCTCTTGACCGCGACCGAGGCCCTTCCGGATGATCATCGGGTAGGTGGCGGCATGGGCGGCCGGCATGCGGCCACCCGCTGGGAGGACCGCTGGCAGCTGCGCGAGGTCGTGCTCGCCTGGCTCGCGGCCCGGCTGGCGGTCGGTGCGGCGCTGGCGCTGACCAGGTATATCGCCGACAATGCCCGCGGGCAGCAGGGCGCGCAGCTGAGCACCACCGACCTGCTCGGTTGGGACGCCGGGTGGTACCAGACGATTGCCGAGGTCGGGTACAGCGGCGCCGGGGCCGAGAGCCGCCGGTTTTTTCCCTTGCTGCCGCTGCTCGTGCGGGGGTTGTCGAAGCTGCCGGGGGCCGACGCCCACGTCGGTGTCGTGCTCCTGGTCGTGGTCAACGTGTGCGCGTTGGTCTTCGCGCTGCTGCTGGTGGGGCTCGCCCGGTTCGAGGGGTTCGCCCCGGAGGCGACCACCCGGCTCATCTGGCTCGCCGCGCTGGCTCCGCCCGCCTTCGTCCTGGTCATGGGGTACGCCGAGGGACTCGCCGGGCTGCTGGCCGTGGCGGTGTTCCTCGGTGCCCGCAGCGGGCGCTGGGAGCTGGCGGCCGTGGCCGGTCTGCTCGGCGGCCTGTGTCGCCCCCTCGGTCTGGTCCTCGCGGTGCCGGTACTTCTCGAGGCGGCCCGGGGGCTGCCCTGGCCGCTCGTCCGCCGGCTCGGCCCCAGCCCCAGCCCCAGCACGCCGACCACCACGCCTACGGCTGGAACACTTACCGCCCATGATGGGCTGCGTCGGCTGCTCGCCGTGCTCGCCCCGGTGGCCGGCGCCGGCATCTACCTGCTGTGGTCGGCGCACTCCTACGGTGACGGGCTGGCGCCGTTCACGCTGCAGCGCGACGCGGCACGTCACGGCAGCAGCTCGAACCCGCTGGCAGTGCTGTGGGACGCGGCGCGGGGCGCCTTTTCCGGCGAGCTGGGCACGGCGCTGCACGTGCCGTGGCTGCTCTTGGCGCTCGTGGGGCTGGTGGTCATGGCGCGCCGGCTGCCGGTGTCGTACCCGGTGTGGAGCGCCCTGGTCCTGGCGGCCGTGCTGACCGGCAGCAACCTGGACTCCGCCGAGCGGTACGTCTACGGGGCGTTCCCGTTCCTGCTGGTCGCCGCGCTCGTCACCGCCCGGCGGGAGATCTTCACGTTCACACTCGCCGCCACCACGGCCGCGATGACCCTCTACGCGACGCTGGCCTTCACCCTCTCCTACGTGCCCTGACCGCCGGCCGCGCCCTGACCGCCGGCCGCGCGTCGGTGGGTACGTCGGTGGGTACATGGCGCATGGGCCCGCATCATCTCGCGAGCGCTTCCAGAAGCCCTTCCAGAAGATGGCGAAACGGTTAACGTAGAGGGGGACCGCACGATGATCGGTCGCCATCCCACGCCGCACCACGCCACGCGCAGCCGGTCATCCTCCGCTCGCAACCACGAGGTCAGGCCGCATTGGATGGAGTAGAGCTGGAGTACCAGCGGCTGTACCTGCCGCCGGGTACGGACTGCCGGGCAGCCGTCCAGATCCTCACGATGCACGCCGAGTTCGGCCACTGGGAGCTCGAACGACTGCGGCTGTTCCCGGATGGCTCCCGGCGGGTGGTGCTGCGCCGCCGTCGGCGCCCCGGCGGCCTGCCCGGCTATCTGCCCACCTGACAGCCGCCCACCTGGCAACGGACCTGGGAGGGCGTGCGCACCTCGACCACGTCCGGAGCGATCCCCCGGGTCTGCAGATGCCGTCCCGACAACGCCCATCCGGCCGGCACCTCGGCTCCGGTGGCGTCGGCTCCGGTGGCGTCGGCTCCCGCGTCGCCGGTATCCGCCTGCCGGGGCCGCCCCACCGTCCAGACGTCGGCCCGGAACCAGTGATCGCGCCAATGGGCGCTGTCGTCGGCCCGCAGCTGCACGAACCGGCGACGCAGAACCTGCCGGGCGACCTCCAGCGCGGACAACACGCTGACCTCGATGCCCCCGGACGGCTCGGCCCGATCGGCGATCCACACACTGCCGTCCCGGCTGGCTTGCACGAGATAGGCGTAGGTAGCCGGGGGGTGGTCCGCGTCTGCGCCCACCGGAGCTCCGACGCCGATGCTGGACAGCGGATCGCCAGCCATACCCCCCATCATGTCATGCATTAACGATGACGCATACGCGGATGGTGCTCCGCGCGCGGACGGTGGCATCTCGTCAAGCCGTACCGGCAGGTTCAGGCCAGGAGGTCCGGGTCAGGAGGTCCGGGTCAGGATGCATGCAGGAAGCGGTCGAGGACGCGGACGCCGAAGCGCAGCGAGTCGAGCGGCACCCGTTCGTCCACCCCGTGGAACATGCCGGAGAAGTCCAGGTCGGGCGGCAGCAGCAACGGGGAGAACCCGAAGCAGCGGATGCCGAGCCGGGAGAAGGACTTCGCGTCCGTGCCGCCGGAAAGCATGTAGGGCACGGCCCGGGCGATCGGGTCCTCGGCGCGCAGCGACGTGGCCATCGCCTCCACCAGCGCGCCGTCGAAGCTGGTCTCCAACGCTTGGTCGTGGACGACCCATTCGCGACGGATGTCCGGCCCGAGGATCTCGTCGAGCTGGCGGATGAACTCCTCCTCCTGACCGGGCAGATAGCGACCATCGACGTAGGCGGTGGCCTCGCCCGGGATCACGTTGACCTTATGACCGGCCTCGAGCTGGGTCGGGTTGGCGGTGTTACGCAGCGTAGCGCCGATCATCCGGGCGATCGGGCCGAGCTTCGCGACGGTCGCCTCCAGGTCGTCCAGGTCGAACTCGATGCCGAGCGCCTCCCCGAGGGAGTTCAGGAACACCCGGACCGTCGGGGTCATGACCAGCGGGAAGGTGTGCCGGCCGAGCCTCGCCACCGCCTCGCACAGCGCCGTCACCGCGTTGTCATCGCTGATCATCGAACCGTGGCCGGCCCGGCCGGCCGCGGTCAGCTTCATCCAGGCGATGCCCTTCTCCGCCGTCTCGATGAGGTAAAGGCGCAGGTCGTCGGAGACGGTGTAGGAGAACCCGCCGACCTCGCTGATCGCCTCAGAGCAGTCGGCGAACAGGCCGGGATGGTTCTCGACGAGCCAGCGCGCCCCGAGGGCGCCGCCGGCCTCCTCGTCCGCGACGAAGGCGACGACGAGGTCCCGGGGTGGCCTGCGGCCGGTGCGGACGATGTCGCGGATGACCGCGAGGGTCATCGCGTCCATATCCTTCATGTCCACCGCGCCCCGGCCCCACAGGCAGCCGTCGGCCTCCTCGCCAGCGAATGGCGGCAGGCGCCACTCGCTGGCATCCGCCGGCACCACGTCGAGATGACCGTGGACGAGCAACGGCGCACGCGAGGGATCCGCCCCCTCCACCCGGGTCACCACGCTGGTGCGGCCCGGGGCCGACTCCAGCAGGATCGGCTCGAGGCCCACCTCCGCGAGCTTCGCCGCGACGTACTCCGCGATCGGACGCTCGTTGCCGTCGCCGTTGCCACGGTTAACCGACTCGAAGCGGAGCATCTCCCGACAGAGCTCGACCACCTCGCCCTCCGCCGACGGGGCGGTCACCGGCAGGCGCAGGCCACCGGTGCGGTCGGGGGGGGTCGTGGACGCACTCGCCATGCCGCCTAGTCTGCCCCGTCGGGGGTGCAGCCGCCGGATTCGGGCCGTACCGTGAAGCAGAGTCGTAACCAGCCTGCAGCATTGCGCGTCCCGCTGCAGCATTGCGCCGTCCCGCGGGACGACCGGCATAGCGCGGGCATAGCATGGCACCCGTGCCAACGCCGCACCTGCAGGGCGAGAAAGCGACGCTGCTGGCGACGCTGTACGGCAGAGCGCTGGACGCCGGGTCGGCTGACCCCATCCTGCACGACACCATGGCTCTGGACGCCGTCAAAAAGATCGACCTTGACTTCACCAGAACCGGTCTGCGCCGCAGCGAACACGCCCTCGTCGCGCTCAGGGCCAGGCACTTCGACGAGTGGACCCGCGAGTTCCTCACCACGCATCCGAAAGCCACCGTGCTGCACCTGGGCTGCGGCCTGGACACCCGCGCCTACCGCCTCGACCCCGGCCCCGGCGTGCGCTGGTTCGACGTGGACTACCCCGATGTGATGGATCTACGCCGGCAGCTGTACCCACCGCGTCAGGGTTACACGCTGCTCGGCTCGTCCGTGACCGACCCGTCCTGGCTGGCGCAGATACCGAGTGATCTTCCCGTGCTGATGGTCGCCGAAGGCCTGACCATGTACCTCCGCGAGGACGAAGGCACGGCAGTCCTCCGCCGGATCGTCCAACACTCCCCCGGCGGCCAGTTGGTCTTCGACGCCCTCAGCAGACGCGGTATCCGGATGCAGCGGTTCAACAAGGCGATCCAGGCCGCCGGGGCGACCGTCTCCTGGGGCATCGACAGCTGCGCGGAACTTGAGGCGATCGACCCCCGGCTGCGGTGCGTGACCGCCATGAGCGCTTTCGACCTTGACCGGTCCGGGACGCTGCCGGCGGGCTATCGTGTGATGGCCGCGGTGGCGACGCTGGCCCCCGCCCTGCGACGGATGGCGGCCTTCTACCGGCTGGACTTCTGACGGACGTCTCCGCCCTGGTCGGCGGCCCGGTCTTCAGATTGACGAGAAGCCGCTATCACCTTTCCTCCTCGCCCTCCTTGCCTTTCCAGAGCCTTTCGTATCCGATTTATCCCTCTGGAAAGACAAGAGCAAGAGCAAGAGCAAGTCAGAACAGGTCAGACGGCAGGACGGCGGCGGAGCAGGTAGGTATCCATGATCCAGCCTTTACGCTCGCGGGCCTCGGCGCGGGTCCGCTCGATCAGTCCGCCGACCTCGGCGACCGGACCGTGCAGCAGGACCTCGTCCGGGGTGCCGAGGTAGGCGCCCCAGTAGATGTCGACGTCGTCGGCAGGCAGGGCCAGGAAGGTGTTCTCGGCATCGAGCATGACGACGACGTCGTCGACCCCCGGCGGGAATCCGGCGGCGAGCCGGCGACCGGTCGTGATCTCGACCGGGCCGCCGATCCGGTTCAGGATCAGCCGGTGGCTGGCGGCGAGCGCCTGCACGCTGGTGATCCCCGGGATCACCTCGTAGTCGAACCGCACCACGCCCCGCGCCACGATCCGGTCGATGATGCGCAGCGTGCTGTCATACAGCGACGGATCACCCCAGACCAGGAACGCCCCGCAGCCGTCCTCGCCCAGCTCGTCGAGCATCATCCGCTCGTACAGCGCGGCCCGGCGGGAATGCCAGTCCTCGACGGCGGCAGTGTAGTCCGTCGGGGACCGGTCGCGGCTCGGGTCACGGGCCTCGACGATCCGGTAGCCGTTCCCCTCGACGTGCCGGTCGAGGATCTCCCGCCGCAGCCGGACCAGGTCCTCCTTCGCCGCCCCCTTGTCCAGGACGAAGAAGACGTCGGCCCGGTTCAGCGCCTTGACGGCCTGGATCGTCAGCTGGTCGGGGTCGCCGGCACCGATGCCAATGACGAGGATCGTGCGCATCTCAGCGCGGATCGGACCCGGCCGTGCTCGCCGAATCCGGGCCCGCCGAATCCGGTCCCGCCGTAGCTGCCGGGCCCGGGGCGGTGCCCACCCCTGGGACGATCTTGCCGGGGTTGAGGTTGCGGCCCGGGTCGATGCCGTCGAACAGCGCCGTGAGCAGGCGCACGCCGGCTGGTGAGATGTCGTCGGCGAGCCAGCGCGCGTGCTCGACACCGACCGCGTGGTGGTGGGACAGGGTGCCGGCATGCTCGATGAAGCCCTGCTGGATCGCGGACTTCACCGTGTCGTACCCGCCGATCGCCTCCAGCGTCACCGGGGAGGCGTAGGCGAACGTGAAGTACAGGCAGGCCCCGGAGTGATACGAGTGCGACAGGTGGCACATGATCCAACCGGTCACGCCGATCTCGGCGAACGCCTTGTTCGCCCGTGCGACCACCCCCCGGTACAGCGGGCCGAGCTGCGACCAGGACGTCGACGTCTCCGACACATCGGCCATCGCGCCCTGGCCGAGCAGGAAGTCCCGGATGTACGGGGTGTCGAACTTCTTCTGGTCGTAGAGCTGCCCCGGGCCGGTGCCGACACAGATCCCGCCCCGGCGCGCGACGATCGCCCCGACCAGCTTGCGCTGGGCCTTGACATGCGCAGGTGAACCCTCGAAGCCAATGAACGACAGACACATCTGATCGAGGTCGTACCTGCGGACCCGGCGCAGGTACTGCTTCATACCGGCCGAGACGAGACTCGAAGCCAGGGAGCCGCGCTTGCGGGTGGCGAAGGAGAACCGCGTCTCGTTGGCGTCGGAGACCCGGGTGACCGTCGGCGCGGCCTCGCTCGCGGCGATCTCCCGCATGGCCAGCAGTGCCGCGTCCCAGGTCGGGAAGAAGTAGCCGAGGATCACGCGCTGCTCGGGCACCCGGTGCACCTGCACGGTGGCCTCGGTGATGATCCCGAGCCGCCCCTCGCTGCCGAGGATCATCTCCCGCACGCTCGGGCCGGTCGACTGGCTGGGCACGGGCCGGGTGACGAGTACCCCGGCAGGGGTCACCACCCGCACCGCCCTGGTGATCTCCGCGATATCGCCGTACTTGTCGGACTGCATGCCCGACGAGCGGGTGGCGATCCAGCCGCCGAGGGTGGAGTGGGCGAAGCTGTCCGGGAAGTGGCCGAGCGTCCAGCCCTGCGCGGCCAGCTGCTCCTCCAGGTCCGGGCCGAGGGCGCCGGCCTGGATGCGGGCGAGGCGGGCGTCGGCGTCGATCTCCAGCACCCGGTCGAGCCGGCCGAGGTCGACGGAGATCACCGGGCGGGTCTCAGTGCGCGGCGCCTCGAGACTGCCGGAGATGTTGGTGCCGCCGCCGAACGGGATGACGACCGCGTCCGAGGCCAGCGCCGCGGCCAGCACCGCCCGGACCGCCCCCTCGTCTCCCGGGTAGACGACGACGTCGGGCAGCCGGCCGAGGTCGTGGTTACGAACCCGGACGAGGTCTCGCAGGCTCTTGCCGTAGGCGTGCACGACCCGCGCCTGTGCGTCGGTGGTGACGTGCTCCGCACCGGCGGCGTCGACAAGCGCGGCGCGCAGCGACTCCGGCAGCACGGGGTCCGCGATCGTCAGGTCCGCGAAGGCCGGTGGCTGGGCCGGCGGGTGGGTGATGTCGAGCCCGATGTGCGTGCGGATGAACGGCGCGAGGTCGGGCTTGTCACTGTGGCTGAAGGAGACACTCTCCTTGCCCCAGCCCCACCACTTCATGTGCGTGACCAACGATGGCTCCTCGACAGGGACGGGACGGAGGACGACGACTCCAGGGAAGGGCTAAGGGGGAGGGCGGCGGACCGCTCAGGTGCCGGCAAGGCGTTCGACGACCGGCGCCATGGCGGTCAACGCGTCCAGGGAGACCCCGATCGTGCTGAGGCCGAAGCGCTCGCGGCGCTCGACGAGGTCGTCGACGATCTCGTCGACCGACCCGCACAGCGCGTGCGGGGTCGCGAGTGCCTGTTCGGAGGTGAGCCCGAACCCGGCGGCCAGCTGCTCGGCAACCTGGGTGCGGTTGTCGGTGACGACGACGAGGTGGATGCGGACCTGAAGGGTGAGATCGTCCCAACGGGCGTCGGCGGCCTCCCGGATCCAGCGGACCTTCTCCTCGGTCGCCGCCGTCGTCGCGTTGGCGCCGAGCGAGGCATCGATCACTCCGCCGACCATGTTCATGTTCAGCCCGATGATGTCGGCCTCGCGGGCGGCGAGGGTCAGCAGCCGGCGCCCGCCACCACCGATCACGATCGGCGGGTGGGGCCGCTGCACCGGCTTCGGCGTCCCGTTCAGGCCGGCGACCTGGTAGTGGGTGCCGCTGTAGGTGAACGGCCCGTCGGCGAACATCCCCTTGATGACAGCGAGGGACTCGGCAAGCCGGCCGATGCGCACCCCCGGCGGGTCGAGCGGCAGACCGGCTCGGGAGTAGTCGGAGGTCATCCAGCCGGCTCCGAGGCCGAGTTCGAACCGTCCGCCGGACAGCGCGTCGAGGGTCGCTGCCTCTTTGGCCAGCACCACCGGATGGCGGTAGTCGTTGCTGAACACCATCGCGCCGATCCGCAGCGTCGTCGTCGCGTCGGCCGCGGCCATCAGCGCCGCGATCGGCGCGACCTGCTCGTCGAGATGGTCGGAGACGGTCAACGTCGCGTAGCCGAGATCCTCGACCCGGCGGGCGAGGTCGGCCCATGACCGGGCGCTCACCTCGGCGGGGGAGGAACACTGGATGTTGAACCGGAACGGCCGTTTGTACGGCCCGCCGGAGACCTCGGTCACCGCAGCCACTCCTCACTCACCGGGGCATCTCCAGGATGGGACACCTCGAGGACGGGACACCTCGAGGACGGGCACTCGCCGGTGACATCCTCGAGGACGAGGCGGGTACCAAGATAGCCCGTCGGGCGACCGGCGACCGCCGTTGACCGTCCCCGGCGCGACCCGGCCGGTGCCTGACCATCACCCGGCCCGGCCCGACCGATACCTGGCCGTCACCGGCCCGACCCGACCGGCGCCTGACCATCACCGGCCCGGCCCGACCGGCGCCGCGACCGCAGGTACTCGCCGGCCGCCCGTGCCTGCTCCGGGGTCGGCGGCGGCTCGCGCAGCACCTGGACGGCGGCACGGCGCGCCTCCCCGGTCAGCCGGTCGACGTAGAGGATCCCGTCGAGATGGTCGACCTCGTGCTGGAAGCAGCGCGCAAGCAGGCCCTCACCGGCGTACTCGACCGGCTGCCCCGTAACGTCCACCCCACGGACCCGCGCGGCCAGCGCCCGCGTGGTCGGGAAGTGCAGCCCCGGGACGGACAGGCATCCCTCCGGGCCGTGCTGCTGGGTCCCGCCGGGCTGCCGGGCCTCCCCCGGCTGCCGGGCCTCCCCCGGCTGCCCCGGGTCCGGGCCGAGTTCCAGCACCGGGTTCACCACCACCCGTGGCACCCGTGGCACCGACTCGTCACGCGGGTCGTAGTCGACGTCGAAGACGAACAGGCGCAGCCCGACCCCGATCTGCGGGGCGGCGAGCCCCACCCCGGGCGCGTCGTACATGGTGTCGATCATGTCGGTGACCAGCCGACCGAGCGCAGTGCCGAACTCCGTGACCAGCGTGGTCGGAGTGCGCAGGACGGGATCACCAACGGTGCGGATCGGGAGCACGGTCATGCGGGATACTGTGCCACGTGAATCGTGAAGGACACCTGGATCGTGAAGGACAGTCGGACGGATCGTGACGGCCGGCGTGGCGATCCGTCCGCCGCCGGGATCGCCGCGTTGCGCGCCCGCGGGGAGCGGGTCACCCCAGCCCGCCGGGCGGTGCTCCAGGTGCTCGCCGACACGAGCGAGCACCTGTCCGTCGACGACGTCTTCGCCCGGGCGGAGACGATCGTCCCGGGCCTGCACCGCACCACCGTCTATCGCGCGGTGGAGACCCTCGGCGACCTCGGCCTGGTCACCCACGTCCACCCCGACCACGGACCGGCCGTCTACCACCTGGCGGCGGCCCTCACCGGCGGCGCCCACCTGCACGTCCGGTGCCGCTCCTGCGGCACGATCCTCGACGTGCCCGCGGACCTGCTCGACGACGTCGCGCGCCGGCTCGCCACCACCGTCGGGTTCACCCTGCAGCCCGACCACGCCGCCCTTGCCGGCCGGTGCCGCGCCTGTTCGGCGAGGGCCCCGTCCGTAGACGGGGACCTCGCACCCGCGTGACGAGGGCCCGCGGGCGGCGCGGCGAGAGCCCCCGGGCGGCGCGGCGAGAGCCTCGCACCGGCGTAATCTCGCAGGTACCGACTATCGCGAGGAGGCTGCGGGGATGCCGCCGGAGCAGGGCCCGGTCGTGCTGGGCATCGAGACGTCCTGCGACGAGACCGGGGTGGGGCTCGTCCGGAACGGCACGCTGCTGGGCGAGGCCCTCTCGACGAGCATGGACCAGCACGCCCGCTACGGCGGAGTGGTCCCCGAGATCGCCGCCCGGGCCCACGTGCAGGCGCTGGTGCCCTGCGTGCGCGCGGCGTTGTCTTCGGCGGGGCTGTCCGCGGCGGACATCGGCGCCGTCGCAGTCACCGCCGGCCCCGGCCTCGCCACCGCCCTGCACGTCGGGGTGGCCGCGGCGAAGGCGTACGCCACGGCGCTCGACGTTCCCCTCTACGGCGTGCACCATCTCGCCGGTCACCTCGCCGCGGACCTCGTCGACGGCGAACCGCTGCCCGATCCCCTCATCGCCCTGATCGTCTCCGGCGGGCACACGTCGCTGCTGCGGGTGGGGGACCTCGCCCGCGACCCGATCATCCACCTCGGCGACACGCTTGACGACGCGGCCGGAGAGTGCTTCGACAAGGTCGCCCGAGTGCTCGGCCTGCCCTATCCGGGCGGTCCCGCGGTCGACCGGGCCGCGGTCGGCCACGATGCGACGGCGCTGGCCTTCCCCCGGCCGCTGACCGGCCGGGCGGACGCGCCCTACACCTTCTCGTTCTCGGGACTGAAGACCGCCGTCGCCCGGTGGGTCGAGTCGCATCCCGACTCCCCCATACCGGCCGGCGATGTGATCGCTTCCTTCCAGGAGGCGGTCGTCGACGTGCTCACCGCCAAGGCGGTCCGTGCCTGCCTCGACCACGGGATCGGTGACCTGCTCATCGTCGGCGGGGTCGCGGCGAACAGCCGGCTGCGGGCGCTGGCGGCCAGCCGCTGCGAGCAGACCGGCCTGCGGCTGCGGATACCGGCCCGTCGGCGGTGCACGGACAACGGCGTGATGATCGCGGCGTTGGGTGACCTGCTCGTCCGCGCCGGCGCCGAGCCCTCCCCCGCCGAGCTCACCGCCAGGCCGGGCGCGTTCCTCGAACGGGCCCAGCTCGGCGTCGCGCTGCCGGCCCTGCACGCCGCGTGAACACCGATGGGCCCCTCGAAGGGGAGAAGCGCGACGATGCACCTCGGGCATGAGGAGTTCCAGAGAAGCGGCGGGCCAGCCGGCGCGGGGCCAGCCGGCGCGGGGCGGGCGCCGCGGATCGGGGTCGGCGGCCCGGTGGGCAGCGGTAAGACGGCTCTGGTCGCCGCGCTGTGCCGGGCCCTGTCGTCGAGCCTGCGCATCGGGGTGGTGACGAACGACATCTACACCACCGAGGACGCCGACTTCCTGCGCCGGGCCGGCGTGCTCGATCCCGAACGGATCCGCGCGGTCGAGACCGGCTGCTGCCCGCACACCGCGATTCGCGACGACATCACCGCGAACCTGGACATGGTCGAGGACCTGGAGGCCGACACCGGCCCCCTGGACCTGGTCCTCGTCGAGTCCGGTGGCGACAATCTCACCGCGACGTTCAGCTACGGGCTGGTCGACCGGCAGATCTTCGTCGTCGACGTCGCCGGGGGCGACAAGGTGCCCCGCAAGGGCGGGCCGGGGGTGACCGGCAGCGACCTGCTGGTCATCAACAAGACCGATCTGGCTCCCCTGGTGGGCGCCGACCTCGACGTCATGGCCCGGGACGCGGCCGCGGCCCGCGGTGCCCGTCCGGTGGTGTTCACCTCGCTCACCGCCGACCCCACGGCCGCGGACGTGACCTCCTGGGTACGGGCCCAGCTCGCCGAACTGTCCCCGCGCGGCGGTTCCTACAATGCGTCC
>NZ_CDWWEW010000057.1:0-18433 GCF_977966315.1 Frankia sp. CeRuru1 | reverse complement strand
GGTCCCACCCTGCGCCGCCTCCGCCACGACCCAGACCTGCTCACGGCCATCCTCGGCCTCGAAAACCCGATCTGACCAGCATCAACGACTTTGCGGCACGCCCTGGTCACCATTACGAACTGCTCCAACAACTACGGCCCGTACCAGTTCCCCGAGAAAGTGATTCCGCTGTTCATCACCCGTGCGCTGCTGGGCGAGCCGCTGCCGTTGTATGCCTCGACGAAGAACCGGCGGGAGTGGCTGCACGTCGACGATCACTGCCGCGCGGTGGAGGCTGTGCTGAAACGAGGGCGGATCGGGGAGACCTACCACGTCGGCAGCGGCGTGGAGGCCGACGTGGAGACCGTCGCCAACCTCGTCCTTGCCGAGCTGGGTAAACCGGACACGCTGAAGACGATCGTGCCGGACCGGCCCTCGCACGACCGCAGGTACCTTCTGGACTCGACGAAGCTGCGCGACGAGCTGGGCTGGGTGCCGGCCGTCCCGTTCACGGCGGGAATGCGGTCGACCATCGACTGGTATCGCGACAACGAGTCATGGTGGCGGCCCCTTGTCGGGCGTTCCCCGGTCGTTGAGAGCGCGTGGGCTGCTCCGACTCGGAGAGGCGCCGGAGGGTGGGGTGTGACGGTTGCTCCGGAGCGCCGCGGTCGGGACCGAGGCCGTCTTTGAGCTCGTGGTAGTCGTGCTCAATTCGCCAAGCGCAGAGTCCGCGGTACCTGGCCGAGAGGCCACCGGGTCCACATCGCCGGCCGGCCCGCAGGAAAAGGCGGGAATGCGGACGATCGCCGGCGAGCTGGGCTGTGCCCCGTCGATGATCAGCGTAGAGTTCCGGCGCGGCCGTCACCCGCGGACGACGGTACCGGCTGTTCGCGGCCCAGGCTCCGGGCAGACGTCCGCCGGCCGCGGCCGAAACACGGGAAGGCCACCGACCTGGCCGTTAACACCCGCGAGCGCCTCGACGCCGTCGTCGCTCAACTCGGCAGTCTTGCGTGCGAGGAGTGCCCCCTGGACCCGCCCCGAATTTCATCTGGATGACCGTGGCGCAGTTGGTGGCCTTCGTCCAGCACTGCAGTTACGTCAACGTTCAAGCACGCACCCCTGTTGACCTGCATCAGCGCGCTTCCCGAGCCGGCGGTCGACTCGAAACCCTGCTGACCTCGACCGACTCTCGAGGCGCAGTCGCCACGATGGGGCCACCTCGCCGGCGTCACCGCGACCCGGTGGACTGATTAGGAGCAACGTGATCAGAACCCGTAAGTGGGTCCGCGCGCTGGCCGCGCTGGCCGCCGGTGCCGCCGTCACCGTCGCCGCTACCCCTGCCTCCGCCGCGGACACGCCGGCGCAGACGGCGGTTACCACCGCCAGCACCGTCCCGTACGTCTGCCAGACCAGGATTTCGGGCACGTGGACACCGGTGCTCGACTACAGCCGAGGGTTCAGCGTCACCGCGCCCAAGCAGGTCGCGCCGGGGTCGAAGGTGCGGATCTCGTTCAACCCGGATCCGATCGTGGCCGACGCACGGTTCAACAAGGAGATCCGCCTAGTGCCGGTGACCTACCGACTGCCAGCCGGCGCGCAGTTGCTTGACTACAGCCTCTCCGAGGGAAGCGGCCTCGGTTCCTCTCGTCAGGTGGTGTCGCCGTTGGGTGACGAGATCCAGGTGCTCGCAAGCGGCCCGTTCCACGGGGGGACCGCGTTCGACCTGCCGACGCTGACGGTGACCCTCAAGGCGCCGCAGTCGGGCGTGCTGACAACCGGCCCGGGTGGTGACAGTTTCCTCGACCCGGGCTTCGGCTGGTGGCGCGAGCAGACCACCTCGCTGCAGTGGGATCCCTTCCAATGCTATCCCGACCCGGCCCAGCCGGTGGTGTTCTCCACGACAACGATCAGCTGACAGCTGCTTCGACCCATTTCCGGAGAAGTGTGTATGCTCGCCTATCGGCGTACACACTTCTCCGTTCGTGTTGTGCGTCGACCCGCGCCGTTGATCGCCGACCCACGAGGTTGACACTTCGATGACCCGCGACGAGGACGTCTCCATTCCCCTTGGTCATAAGGAGTTGTCGATCGGCGAAATGGCGCGACGCAGCGGCGTCTCGGTGTCGACACTGCACTTCTACGAGTCCAAGGGCCTGATCAGCGCGCGGCGGACCGCCGGCAACCAGCGCCGGTACGATCGGGAGGTACTGCGTCGTATCGCCTTCGTACGCGCCGCGCAACGGTTCGGTATCCCGCTCAACGAGATCGTCGAGGTGCTGCGGCAACTGCCCGAAGGGCGGACCCCGACACGGCAGGACTGGGCGGTGTTGTCCGAGAACTGGCGGTCCGAGATTGATCGCCGGATGGAGGACCTCCGGCGGCTACGCGAGAATATCACCGACTGCATCGGGTGCGGCTGCCTCTCCATCGCCCGGTGCGCTCTGGTCAATCCCGAGGATGAGTACGGCCGGCGGGGTCCCGGAGCGCACCGGCTGCGCGGAGACACGGATCCGTCCTGACCCCACCGTTCCGGCCGCCGTCGGACGACGGAGAACCGCCGGGCCGAGGGTGTGGCCCGGAGGTTTCGTCATTGCCGTGTGGATCCTCGGGGCAACGTCAGGGTCAGGCCAACCGCGATCGCCATGACCAGCGAGGCGATCAAGAAGATGATGTTGATGCCGCTGGTGAATCCGTCGAGCAGCGGGCGGGCGATACGCTCGTCGATAGTGCCGAGGAACGACGTGTCCTTCAGGTCGCGGCCGGCGGTTCCGTCCCGCAGTTGCTCCAGCGTCGTCCGCGTGACCGGATCGCCCAGCACGGCGGGATCAGAGGCGGCGGCCTGGAAGCCGGGATCAGATCGCTGGGCCCCGTACGCGTCGGCGATCCTGCCCGGCACCAGGGCGAACAGAAGGGAGAACAGGATTGCCACCCCCACCGCACCGCCCATCTGACGGGAGAAGTTGTAGAGGCCACTGGCCACACCTATGTTCTCCGGCGGGACGCTGTTCTGCATCGCGATAAGCACGACCTGCATGAATATTCCCAGGCCGAGACCCATCAGCACGACGACCGCACCAACGAGCCACAGGGACGTGTCGTTGTCGACGAAGGCGATGGCTAGGTAGCTGACCATCATAGTGGCCAGTCCCGCGGCGAGTAGTTCCCGGTACCGGCCGGTGCGCTCGATCAGTGGGCCGCAGAGCCGTGAACCGACGGTTGTCGCCAATGACTGAGGCAGCAGCATCAGGCCGGCGGCGGTGGGAGACATCCCCTTGCCGATCTGCAGGTAGAGCGGCAAGAACGTGAGGCCGGTGAACACCCCCACCCCGCCGAGGAGGTTAACGGTGTTGACCAGGCGGAAGGCCCCGACCCGGAACAGCTTCGGCGGGAGCAGCGCGTCATCGCCTCGCCGGCGCTCCACGGTCACGAAGAGCATGAGCAAGAAAACACCGACGGCGTATGCCACGACGGCGCGGGACGACGCCCATCCCCAGTCCCGGCCGCGCTCGCTGATCAGCAGCAACGGCACGATTCCCGTGACGAGCAGCAGCGAGCCGGCGTAGTCGATGCGCCGCGATCGGCGCGGTGTGGCGGGCGGCTGGAAGTGTGTGCCGACCAGCACCAGCGCAACCAGCCCGATCGGCAGATTGAACAGAAAGATCCACCGCCACCCCGCCAGACCGAACAACGAGTCTACGCCCGCGAAGAAGCCACCGACGACCGGGCCCGAGACGCTGGCGACGCCGAAGATGATGCCGAGGTTGGCTTGATACCGGGCGCGTTGCTCGCGCGGCAGGAGGTCGGCGAACACCGCGAGGGCGAGCGACATGAGGCCGCCCGCGCCGAGTCCCTGCACGCCGCGGTAGAAAGCCAGCTCGTACATGGACTGGGCGATGCCGCACAGGAGCGAACCGACGAGGAAGAGGGAGATCGCGACGAGGTACAGCCGCTTGCGTCCGAAGATGTCGGACAGCTTGCCGTACAGCGGGGTCGAAATGGTGGAGGTGATGAGGTAAGCAGTGGTCGCCCACGCCTGGAGGGTGATGCCGTTCAACTGGTCGGCTATGGTGCGCAGCGCTGATGCCATGATCATGCTGTCGAGCGCCGAGAGGAAGACGCCGATCAGCAGCCCCGAGATGATGCTCAGGATCGTCCGCCGACTGAGTGGCGCGGCGCTCACGGTCTCGACCTGTCCCACCATCGCGGGTTCAGCCCCTTCCATGACGCGCGGAGGGCGGGCGGGATCCGCCGGCCGGCACCGGGGCGGAGGTGTCCGGCAGCGCGCGTTCGGTGACCTTCCTGAGCTCGAAGAAGGCGTCTTCCGCGACCAGCGCCCGGAACGCCTCCCAGAAGCGGAGCGCCCGCTCGCCGACGAGGATCTCGGACAGGACTGGACCGAACTGCCCCGGCGTTCCGTTGACCGACACGGTCGGCACGCCGATCGGCGCACCTGGCCGGTCACCCGTGGGCACCCTGGCCTGCTCCGCGCGCAAGGCGTCGTCCCAGCGCGATTCCGTGGCGGCCCCGGCGAGACCCGCGTCCAGCCCGGCGGCGGTCAGCGCCCCGGCGAAGACCGCACCGAGGGAGCCCAACCGTTTCAGCCACTGGGCACGCCCCTCACGGAATCCCACCCGGATGTCAGTCAGGGCGCCACCATCGTCGTGCAGGCGCTGTCCCAGGGCGGTGTAGAGCGGCCCCACCACGTGCTCGCCGTGAGCTTCCGCGGCCGCCGCGAGCATACGTACCGGCCCCCGAGCCAGTTCCTGCAGCTCGTCGGGGGCGGCTCCGGGCGCGGTGTGGAGCAGCCCCAGGCTCAGCGGGTGCCACCGTACGGTGACCGGCCGGTGCCGTTGCACCTCCACCATCCAGCGTGAGGTGATCCATGAATAGGGGCACAGCGGATCGAACCAGAAGTCGACGTGATCCATGACCGCCAGCGTGCAACCTCCAGCGCGCTTGAGGTCAAGCCGGCGTGCCCCACCCGGCGGCGTTGTCGGCCGACCTTCGAGCGGCGGTCGAGCACGCCGTCCCATCCTCGGCCCCGGCGTCGTTTCGTGGCGGGACATCGCGCCACCGACCAATCCTCCGGAGGTAACCGTGCACAAGCCAGTGGGCTCCACACCGCCGGGCACGGCAGCGCGATGAAGGGCATAATCCTGGCCGGGGGGAACGCCACCCGGTTGCGGCCCGTCACCGCGGTGACCTCGAAACAACTTCTTCCCGTGTACGACAAGCCGATGATCTACTACCCGCTGTCCGTCCTCATGCTGTCCGGCATCCGGGAGATCCTGGTGATCACCACGGGCGAGGACCAACCTCAGTTCCGCCGCCTTCTCGGGGACGGCTCCGACCTGGGCCTGCGTCTGACTTACGCCGCGCAGACGCGCCCGCGTGGCCTGGCCGACGCCTTCCTGCTCGGCGCCGACCACATCGGGGACCAAAGCGTGGCGCTGATTCTCGGCGACAACGTCTTCCACGGCTCGTCGTTCATCCAGAACCTCCAGGCCGCGACTGAGCGGGTGGGCGGGTGCCGGCTGTTCGGCTATCCGGTCAGCGACCCGCACCGGTACGGAATCGCCGAGGTCGACACGGAGGGCCGACTCCTGTCGCTAGAGGAGAAGCCCACCGCGCCGCGGTCCAATCTGGCGGTCACCGGTCTGTACCTCTACGACAACGACGTGGTATCGATCGCTCAACAGGTCCGTCCCTCCCCTCGGGGAGAACTCGAGATCACCGACATCAACCAGGTCTATCTCGACCAGGGCAGGGCGGCGCTGACCGAGCTCGGGCGGGGAACCGCCTGGCTGGACACCGGAACCTTCAGCTCCCTGATGGAAGCCGGCCAGTACATCGAGATCCTTGAGCGGCGGCAGGGCGCTCGGATCGCGTGCATCGAGGAGGTGGCGCTGCGGATGGGATACATCGATGCGGCCGCCTGCCTCCGGCTCGGCAAGGCCATGGAGAATTCGGACTATGGCCGCTACGTCATCGAGGTGGCGACTGGGTCCCGGATCCCGGAGTTGGTCCCGTAAGCGACGATCAGCGGGGCTGTTCGACCGGCCCCGCGCCGGCCGGCCGCCGGTGCACGGCCCGTCGGCCAGGCTCGCGGTCGTCGCCACCGCGACCGCCACCCCGCCCTCGGGGCAGAGCGTCTGGACACACCGCACGCTGGCTGGATATCTGACCCGCCGTGGCCTGCCGATCTCGTCGGCGACCGTCGGGCGGGTCCTGGCCGACGCCGAGGTCCGCCCACACCGGGTCCGGGGCTGGCTCAACCGGGCCAACACCCCCGACACCCCCGACTTCTGGCACCAGGCCGGCGAGGTCTGCCGGCTTTACCTCGACGGGCCCGTCGAGGGCACGCCGCTGCTCTCGGTGGACGAGAAGACCGGGATCCAGACGAAAAGCCGCAAGCACCCCGAGATCCCCGCCCGACTGGGCCGCGACGCGTGCCGTGAGGTCGAGTACGTCCGCCACGGCACCGTCTCGATCGTCGCGGCGATGGACGTGTTTACCGGGCAGGTCCTCGAAGCGCAGATCGTCGACTTCACCTTCACACACAACGAGACCGCCCGGATGGAGACCGGCCCGAACGGGCGATTCCCGGGCGGAGGGTGGAGCCGGCAGGATGACCCGACGAAGGGCGTCGGCTGGAAGGGCCACGCGTGGGACGCACCTACTCGATCACACCGTGAAGGGACGCTTCTCCCTGGCCTCCGCGAGCGCGACCGCCCACCACTCCAGCTGCTTTACCAGGGTCTGCGCGGCCGCGTTGCAGCCGCCTGGGTCCTTTGGCGTGCCGTCGGCGTTGAACTGGCTACGGGCGCCATGAAAGCTGACGGTGTCGCGAAGGCCGACCGCGTGCAGCTCGGCGAAGACCTGGCGCAGGTGCTCCACCGCGCGAAGCCCGCCCGCCTGGCCGCCGTAGGAGATGAAGCCCACCGGCTTCGCCTGCCACTCGGTGAAGTGCCAGTCGATGACGTTCTTGAGTGCGGCGGGGTAACTGTGGTTGTACTCGGGAGTGATCACGACGAAGGCATCGGCCGCGGCCAGCTTCCGGGTGATCTCTGCCAACTCCACGATTCCCGGCCCGCTGGAGGCGCCCAGCTTCTCCGGTAGCGTGATGTCGTCGAGATCGACAACGCTCGTGACGAATGAATCATACGCGGCGACCTGCTTGACGAACCACTGGGCGACCACTGGGGCAAAACGCCCAACCCTGGTGCTTCCGACGATTATGGTGAGATTAATGGAGTTATCGATCACCGGCGTCCTCTCATCGTGTGGACCGAGGTAACCCGCACTCCTAGCCGACGGGGACTATCGCGGCGTACTGCGTTGCCCACGACGAGACGGTGAGGAGTATGCGCATGCGGGCCCTCCCAGTAGGTAGGTGGAGCCCAATGTCGTAGATCGTCGTCGCGTCTCACTTGAGTGGCTTTCCGACCGCCTCGTCACATGGCCGCCGTGGCCTCACGACGTGCGCGCGCCCGCTGCGCCGCGGACAGCCTCGGCGAGGAGGTCCACCTGAGCGGGATCAGCGCTGTTGCCCATGAATAGAAGCTGGTCGCAGCCCGCCTTCTCGAACTGCTCGACCGCGGTGACAATGTCGTCGTGGGTGGTGAGCGCGGCGTCGATGGAGTACCGCACCCATTCGTCGCCGATGAAGGCGTAGTACGGCCCGATGGCGTCCGCGGCGGCCTGCCTCGCGTCGGGGCCGAGTGCGAACATCAGTGACGCGACCAGTTTCGGCGACCCGGTGTGTCCTCCGGCAGCCCACGCCTGTTGGACCTTGGGGACGAAGTCCCGGAACTCCTTCACGGTGCAGTCGCCGATGACCCAGCCGCCTCCGTAGGTGGTGATGCGGCGCAGGGTCGCTTCCGACATACCGCCGAAGAGCAGAGCCGGACCGCCAGGGGTGGCCGGGGGTGGACCGACCTCGCTGTCCGGCTGCCAGAAGGTATGCAGGTCGGCCAGCAGCTCATCCAGCTGCCGCCCGCGCTGCCGGAAGTCCAGCTTGCTCAGTGTGAAGTCCTCTTCGCGGCCGCCGGGTGCCAGGCCGAGATGGAGCCGCCGCGGCCCGGCCAGCCGGTCCACGGTGGCCGCGGACTTGGCGAGCAGTGCGTGGTTGGCGCGTAGCGGCGCCACCAGAATGGTGCTGATCAGCTTGATCCGCTGGGTGACACCGGCCGCGGCGGCCAGTGTCACCAGCGGTTCGGGGGAGGACCAGTTCAACCGATCGCTGACGCTCAGGGCGGAGAACCCCGCGGCCTCCGTTCGTGTCGCCCACTCGATCAACGTGCGTCCGTCAAGGTCTCGTACATGGCCGGGAAGTCCTACGCCGATGTCCATGGGGCTCGTGCCTTTCCTCAGCGCTGCGGTCGGTATCCGAGATTGTCAAACCTCAAGTGGACTTGAGGTCAAGGACGCGGCGCGCGCCTCCCCGGCGAGCTTCAAGCGGGTCTCTAGGCCACGTGTCCATGCTGGCCGGGCCACCAGCAGGGAAGGGGACAGCCGATGCCTGAGCCCGCCGAGCCGAGCACCGGAACCGCCCGGAGCGACGACCTCCGCACGGTGGGTGTGGGACTGCTCGGCTGCGCTGACATCGCGACGCGACGGATTCTGCCGACGTTGGCGGGTATCGCCGGGGCCCGGCTCACCGCGGTCGCGAGCCGCGACCCGGTCAAGGCCGCAGACGTCGCGCGGCGCTACGGCGGTGAGCCGGTGCATGGATATCAGCACCTACTTGATCGCGACGACGTGGCTGCCGTCTATCTGCCGCTGCCTGCCTCCCTGCACGCCACCTGGATCCGGCGGGCGCTGCTCAGTGGCAAGCACGTCCTGGCCGAGAAGCCGTTGACCACCAGCCACGCCGAGACCGCCGAGCTCGTCGACCTCGCGGCCCGCCACCGACTGGTGCTCCAGGAGAACTACATGTTCCCCTGGCACAGTCAGCACACCGCGATCCGCACGCTGCTGGCTGAGGGCACGATCGGCGATCCGCAGTTGTTCACCGCGACGTTCGCCATCCCGCCCCGGCCCGAGGGGGACATCCGGCTGCGCCCCGAGCTCGGCGGCGGGGCGCTGCTCGACACAGCGGGCTACCCGCTGCGGGCCGCTCTCCTGACGCTCGGGCGGGAGCTGACCGTTGCCGGCGCGGCCCTCCGGCAGGACTCCCGGACCGGGGTGGACCTCGGCGGCGGCATCCTGCTGCACCGCACGGACGGCGTGACGGCGCACCTGTCCTTTGGCCTGGCCCACGGCTACGTCTCGCAGCTCGAGGTGATCGGCAGCAGCGGTTCGATCCGGGTGGAGCATGTCTTCACCACTCCGCCCGCACACTGCCCGGTCGTGACGGTCGAGCGAGGTGGCGCCCGGGAGCGCCACTCGCTGGCCCCCGACGACCAGTGCCGGAACGCCTTGACGGCGTTCGTCGCGGCGATTCGCGCGCGTCGCGTCACCAGCCACGGCGACACGCTCGCGCACGCGCTGATCGTCGACCGGGCCCGCGCGATGGCACGCCAGGTCACGGCCGGCTGACGGCAGCACCCGACACCCGGTTCCCTTTCCGACGCCCGGTGGCACCGGGACCGCTAGCGCAGGAGGCACAACGACATGGCTGACGACAAGTCACTGATCCTGGAGCAGGTCCGCAAATACCATCGGGACACTGTCCGGGACGAGTTCATCCCCGGAGTCACGCCCGTACTGTCGTCCGGCGCCGTCCTCGACGAGGGTGACCGCGTCGTCCTCGTCGAGGCGGCTTTGGACATGCGTATCGCCGCCGGGGTCAGCGCGCGACGCTTCGAGCGTGACTTCGCGAGGTACTTCGGGCTGCGCAAGGCTCACCTGACGAACTCCGGGTCCTCAGCGAACCTGCTCGCCGTCAGTGCGCTGACGTCACCCGCCCTGGAGGAGCGGCGGCTGAACCCGGGCGACGAGGTCATCACCGTCGCCGCGGGCTTTCCGACCACAGTGAACCCGATCATCCACAACGGAGCCATACCAGTTTTCGTAGACGTCGACCTCGGCACCTACAACACCACCGTCGACCGGGTCGCGGAGGCGATCGGGCCTCGGACGAAGGCCATCATCATCGCTCACGCGCTCGGGAACCCGTTTCTGGTGGCCGAGATCGCGGACCTCGCCGACCAGCACGAACTTGTGCTGATCGAGGACAACTGCGACGCGGTGGGTACTCGCTACCACGGCCGGCTCACCGGCACCTTCGGCGACATCGCCACGGTCAGCTTCTATCCCGCGCACCACATCACCATGGGCGAGGGCGGCTGTGTGCTGACGAGCAACATGGCGCTGGCTCGCATCGTGGAGTCGCTGCGGGACTGGGGCCGGGACTGCTGGTGCGAGCCGGGCGAGGACAACAAGTGCCTCAAGCGCTTCGACCAGCAGCTTGGCGACCTGCCGCACGGCTACGACCACAAGTACATCTTCTCGCACGTGGGATACAACCTGAAGTCCACCGATCTACAGGCGGCGCTCGGCCTCTCCCAGCTGCGCCGGGTGGACGACTTCGGGGCCGCCCGGCGGCGGAACTGGCAGCGTCTGCGCACGGCGCTCGACGGGCTGCCCGGACTGCTGCTGCCGGAGCCGACGCCCGGCGGCGATCCGAGCTGGTTCGGCTTCGTCATCACCGTGCGGCCGGACGCCGGCTTCACTCGCGCCGGCCTGGTAGCCCACCTGGAGGGGCGGCGCATCGGCACCCGCCGGCTCTTCGGCGGCAACCTCACCCGCCACCCGGCCTACCGGAACAGGCAGTACCGCATCGCGGGGTCGCTCGACAACAGCGACCTCATCACCGAGCACACCTTCTGGATCGGTGTCTATCCCGGCCTGACCGCCGAGATGCTGGACTACGTGGCCGGTTCCATCCGCGAGTTCGTCCTGGCGAACCGCTGACGGGGGTCGGCTGCCCGGTACCCGGATCGGGGTGCCGGGCAGCCGGGGCGGTCAGCGGCCGGACCCCTCCCGCGACACCTCGGCCAGGGCCCGGAGGACGGCATTCTGCCGCCGGTCCCGCTCGTCGGCGAGTTCCTCGTAGGTACGGTCGCCGAAGGCCGCGTCGGCCTGATCCAGGATCGCTCCTACGGTGCCGTCGTCGAGCGCCGGACTGCCCAGCTGCTGCCAGCCACGCTCCAGCCCGGTCCCCAGACTGCCGAGCCAGTGCCGCAGGCCGCCCCGCCCACCGGCGAGGTGGAAGGACCGGAACGGCCCGGTGGTCGCCCAGCGCAGACCGATCGAGGCGGTCACCATCTCGTCGAGTTCGGCCACCGTGACCACGCCCTCACGGACCAGGTGGACGCATTCGCGCAACAAGGCGGCCTGCAACCGGTTGGCGACGAACATCGGCACCGGCTCCCGGATGAGGACTGGGGTCCGGCCCACGGACCGGTAGAAGGCCAGAGCCCGCTCGATCGCGGCCGGATCGGTCTCCGGGCCGCCTACCACCTCGACCAGCGGGACGACGTGCGGAGGATTGAACGGATGCCCGACGAGCGCCCGACCGCGGTCGCCCATGAGGGCGGTGAAGTCGGCCGGCAGCAGCTTCGAGGTGGACGACAGCAGCAGGGCCCCGGGCGCCGCCGCCGCGCCGATGCGGGCGAACAGCTCCTGTTTGATCGACAGGTCGTCAGGCGCGTTCTCCTGAACCACGTCTGCGCCCTCCAGCGCCTTCTCCAAGTCGGTGCCCACCTCGAGGCCTTCGGTCAAGCCCTCTCGCCTCGGCACGCCGTGGGCCAGCCCTGCAGCGAACGCCGCCACGCCGGCCAGGACCTCCGGCCCGGCGTCCGGCCGGCGGCTGATCACCCGAACCGGCAACTCGTACGCGAGAAAGAGCGTGATCCAGCCGACGGCGATGGTGCCTGTGCCGATCACAGCGACTGTCGGCCGATTCTCCTCCGCCATGGTCCCGTGCTCCCTTCGAGACGACGTGGTGTTCCCGCGCGCACAGTGCCGAAAGCGGCTCGGGAGCCGGTCGAACCACGATCGACGAGGCCGCCAGGAATCCGTCGATGAACGCTCGAAGCGGATTCGAGGCCCTCCGGCGAGGCTGCCGGTCGAGGGCCGGCCACCCGGCAGGCACCGCGCACACCCTGCTGGAGGAGAGATGAAGGTCGTCAGCTTCCACGAGTTCGGAGACCCGAGCGTGCTGCGCCCGGCGGAGGCGCCCGAGCCAGTCCCGGGCCGCGGTGAGGTGCTGATCGACATCGAGGCGGTCAGCGTCGGCTTCGCCCAGACCCAGATGCGGCGCGATCTCTTCCCGGCGCCAATGTGGAAGCCGTTCTTCCCGGTCGTGCTCGGCGGCGACGTCGTCGGCCGGGTGGCGGCCACCGGCCCAGGGACCGGCGCAGGGGCCAGCCCACACACCGGCACGGTACGCCTCGGCGACCGGGTGGCTGCTTTCACCCTGCACGGCGGGTACGCGGAGAAGGTGGTGGTTCCCGTGGACACACTGCTACCGGTGCCGGACGGCCTGGACGCTGTGTCGGCGACGGCGCTGCCCGGGACCGGTCCGATCGCCATGGGCACGTTGGATACCGCGCCGGTGCGGCCCGGCGATCGGGTCCTCGTCCAGGCGGCTGCGGGCGGGATCGGGCACCTGAGCGTGCAACTGGCCCGGCTGGCCGGGGCCAGGCAGGTGATCGGCACCGCCGGATCCAACGCCAAACGGGCGTTCGTCGAGTCGCTGGGTGTCGATGTCGTCGTCGACCCCACCGACCCCGGCTGGGTGGACACCGTACGGGAGGCCACCCACGGGGAGGGCGTCGACGTCGTGCTGGACGGTGTGGGTGGCGATCTGCTGCCGGTGGAGGTGGGTCTGCTGGCGCCGTTCGGCCGTCTCGTGTTCTATGGCTCCGCCGGCGGGGGACGGTCAGTCCCGCCGGTGTCGCTGATGACGCTGATCGGCATGCGGTTCGTGACCGGCTTTGCGCTGTCGGCGTGGCGCGAGGCACGGCCGAAGGAGTACCTCGCCAACCATCGACGGCTGGTCGAGCTGCTGGTTGGCGGCGAGTTGCGGCAGCACATCCACACCGTGCTCCCGTTGGCCGAAGCGGCGCGGGCGCACGAGATCATGGAATCCCGGGCCTACACCGGCCGGATCATTCTGACCGTCAGCTGATCACCGGGAGGGCGAGCTGATGACGATGACGTAACCGAGGTGGTCACGCTCCAGCGTGGCGATGTCCGAGATGGATGCCTTGAACTGCTCGGCGAAGGCGGCGCCGCCACGCTCCTCGACGAGATGGTAGTTGTCCGCCACGAGCCGGTCGATGCGCTGTGCCGAGCGGCGCAGGTGCGGCGTCGCGTCCTCGAAGTCTGTGATCTCGAGGTCCACCGCGCGCAGCATGTCGCGGTAGTCGTCGGCCGTGGGTAGGGAGGCGACAGTGAACCCCTCGGTGAGAACCCGCCGCCATCGAGCCGACAGCTCCCCCGACTCGACGTAGTCCGCCAGCACCAGCCGTCCACCGGGAGCCAGCACCCGGTGGATCTCGCGCAGGGCCCCGGGCCGGTCACCCAGGTACATCAGCGACTCGACCGCCCACACCGCGTCGAAGGAACCATCGTCGTACGGCAGTTCCGCCGCGTCGACGAGTTCGAAGCCGACGCGGTCGCCGAGCCCGGCCTCCCGAGCCAGCTTCTTGCCCTGTGCCACCTGCTCGGCGCTGACGTTGATGCCGACGACCTCGGCCCCGGTGGCCGCGGCCAGTCGGATCGTCGGCCGGCCGGTGCCGCACCCGACGTCGAGCACCCGCTGGCCGCCGCCTACCCGGGTCCGTTCGATCAGCACGTCGGTGAGCCGGTCCTTCGGATCGGCGGCCGGATCGACGTCGTCCCAGTAGCCGATGTGCAGGTTGTGGCCCATGAATATCTCGTACAGCCAGCCTCTGTCGTCGTAGAACTCGCCCACTTCTTCCGGGGTCAGCGCCTCCGGTTGCGTCATGTGCCCGCTCCTTCATGGTCTCGGTACCTCGTCGGGCGATGGTCGCAACCCGGCGTTGACGGCAGCTCGAATTGCGGTCGAGCGGACCGGCCGGCGACAGGCGCGTTCCAGCCGGTGTCGAGCGGCGTTCTATCCGCCGCCGCGACGATCGGGCGATGAAGATTCTCTTCGTGGCCGGCGGGTCCTCCGGCGTCATCTTCTCCCTGGTACCGCTGGCACAGACCGCCCGCAACGCGGGGCACCAGGTCGTTATGGCGGGGCCCAAGGACGTCATGCCGACGGTCACCGGCGCCGGTCTGCCGGGGGTGGCGGTGACCTCCCGATCGATGCTGCAGACCCTTGAGGACGAGGACGGCAACCGGCTGCCGATCCCCGCCGATCTGCATGAGCGTTTCATCTTCAACGGCCGGTGCTTCGGCCGGTACGCCACCTGGTGTATGGACGCGCTGCTGGAGTTCGCCCGCGCGTGGCAGCCCGACCTCGTGGTGGGCGGCGTGCTGGCCTTCGCCGCGCCCCTGGTAGCCAGCCACGCCGGGGTGCCGTACGTGAAGCACGCCGTCGACATGGGCGAGCCCCGCACCATCGACCTCGCCGCGGCGGCGGAGCTCGGCCCGCAGCTGGAGCGGCTCGGCCTCTACGACATGCCCCGGCCGGACCTGTTCATCGACATTTGCCCGCCGAGTCTGCGGCCCGCCGACGCGCTCCCGGCCCAGCTGATGCGGTACGTCCCCTACGCCACGCCCCGGGCCACGCAGCCGTGGATGTATACCCGGGGCGATCGGCCACGGGTCCTGCTCACCGCGGGCAGCAGGATCACCCCGGATTTCTACCTCGACGTCCTGACCGGACTGGTCAAGAAGGTGGAGCACCTGGACGTCGAACTGCTGGTCGCCGCGCCGGACGACATGGCCGAGCGCCTCGGCCCGCTGCCGGACAACGTACGCGCCGGTTGGCTGCCACTCGATGTGGTCGCGCCGACCTGCGACGTCGTCATCAGCCACGCCGGCGGAACCACCGTGCTGAGCGCGCTGGCCCACGGCGTGCCGCAGGTGCTGATCCCGTACCTGCCCTATGTCGTGGATTACAGCGAACGACTCACCGCGGCCGGTGTCGCGCGCATGATCGTGCCGGGCGACGACACCGCCGAACACATCACCGCCGTCTGCCGGGAGATCATGTCCGACTCCGGCTACCGGGACCGGGCCGCACGGATCGCCGTGGAGATGGCGGCCATGCCGCTGCCGGCGGAGGTGGCCGGCGTCCTGGAGCAGCGCTACGGCCCGCGGAGCGGTGCCCGGCGGCCAAGCTCGACCAGCGCGACGTCTGACGAAACGGAGGGCCTCCGATGATCAGCCTCTTCCAGCCCCAGGTGGGCGACGACGAACTGAAAGCGGTCAGCGACGTCTTCTCCAGCAGATGGCTCGGTCACGGGTCCCGTACCGAGGCCTTCGAGGCGGCCTTCGCCGCTCATCTCGGCGTACCCGCCGACCGGCTGATTTTTCTCAACTCGGGTACCGCGGGGCTGTTTCTCGGTCTGGAAACGCTGAACCTGGGCCCCGGCGACGAGGTCGTGCTGCCGTCGACGAGCTTCGTCTCCGCCGCCAACGCCATCATGGTGACCGGCGCCCGGCCGGTGTTCTGCGATGTCGACCCCGGCACCCAGAACCCGGGGGTCGAGGATGTGCGCCGGGTCGTCACACCCCGCACCCGGGCAGTCGTCGTGCTGCATTACGGCGGCTATCCGGGCCGGGTCACCGAGATCGCGGAGTACTGCCGCGAAGAGGGTCTCACGCTCCTCGAGGACGCCGCCTGCGCGCCGGCGTCGCGGGTCGGCGGCCGGGCAGTCGGTACCTTCGGTGACCTGGCGATCTGGAGCTTCGACGCGATGAAGGTCATCGTGACCGGCGACGGCGGCATGCTGTACGTGCGCGACGAGGAGCGCGCCAGGCGGGCCCGGCGTCTCGCCTACCACGGGCTCGAACGCTCGAGCGGATTCCGGTACGCGGGCGTCTCGCAGCGCTGGTGGGAACTGGCCGTTCCGGAGATCGGCCGCCGTCTCATCGGCAACGATCTGACCGCGGCGATCGGCGCCGTCCAGTTGGAGCGCCTACCGCAGATGGTGGCGCGGCGCCGTGACATCGTAGAGCGGTACGACCGCGAACTGACCGGTGTCCCTGGCGTACGGCGTCCGCCGGCGCTGCCGTCCGGCCACGAGTCGTCGTACTACTTCTACTGGGTCCGGCTGGATCCGGCGGTGCGCGACGCCGTCGCCCAGGATCTGCTCGCGGCGGGAATCTACACCACCGTCCGGTACACCCCCCTGCACCAGGTGTCGACCTACGGCGCCGGACCCGTCACCCTCCCCGGCGCCGACCGGGCCGGTCGCGAGACGCTCTGCCTGCCGCTGCATCCCGGTCTCGACGACAGCGACGTCAGCCTCGTCGTCGACCGGCTGACCGCCGCCGTCGCCGCGCGTTCATGACCGCCGCCGTCGCCACGCGCCAGCCCAGCGGGAGGAAGCCGTGCGCCTGTTATTCCTGAGCTTTCTCGCCAAGACGCTGCACGAGACCGCCATGGGGCTGGACCTTGCCGACCAGCTCCGCGGGGCCGACGTCGAGAGTTGTTTCCTCATCGACTCGTACAGCGTCGATCAGCTGCGCGAGGCCGGTTATCCGCACCGGGTCGTCCCTCCCGGAGCCGGGGCGGATCTGGTCACCGTCGTCGCCGGCGCGATCGCGGATTGGCGTCCGGACATCCTGGTGCCCAGCGACTTCATGGGCTACTGGACCAGCTGCCACACGACGTACCGGGTGGACCCCTGGTTTGTCGACGCCTTCGATCTGCCGGTCCTTCCGCTGGACTGCTACGACATGGGTCCCGGCCAACGGCAGGTGGAGCTGCTGGGTCGGCTCACGCCGATCGGCGACCGGATCGCGTCCATGCCTCGGCTGCGGCCGGTGCCCTCGGGTCGGCTCACCGGCGCACTCGGGGATCCGGCCGTGCCCTACCGCGCCACGACGACGCTCGAACCGCCGTCCGCCGCCGCCCGGGACCGGGTGCGGCACTCGCTCGGGGTGTCCGGCGGCACCCGGCTCCTGATGATCCCTACCCTTCCCTGGCAGGAGACCATGCTCACCCGCGCCGGGCCGGCCAGCCGGGAACTGGCGGCGCGTATCCCGGAACTGGTGCTGCACTACCTCACCCGGCTGCCGGCCACCACCGAGTTCCTCGTCGCCGGCCCGGACTTCGGAGCCTTCGGCCGCCTTCCGGAGGGCCGGCTGCACCGGCGGCCCCGCTACGGCGCGCGGGAGTACCTCGACCTGCTCGGCGCCGCGGACGCCGTTCTGGCGCTCTCGCTGCCGTCGTTTGCCCTGGAACGGGCGGTGTGGACCGATGTGCCCGGGGTGGCCGTCGTCAACGGTTTCGACTTGGCGGACGACAACGGCGTCGAACGTCTGCACGCTGCGATCGGGGAGCCCAGCCCCGCCGTACGCTCGTGGCTGGACGCCTATCCCGGGCCCCTGCCGTCGTACCAAACCTGGCCGATGCGGTGGAACGATCTCGTCCGGCCGACGTGGAGCGGCAACCCGTTCGCGGCTATGATGGTCCACGAGGAAATCCTCGACGAGGAGTCCGTCAGCACGGCTTTGGATGCCGTGTTGTACGACGAGTCGGTTCGTACGGAGCTCGCCGAAGCGCGGGCCGGATACCGCCGTGCCCTGGCAGCGTTGCCGGCTACCATCGAGGCGTTCCACCAGGTGGCGAGCGTGCACGGCCTCACGTTCTGACCGGTCCGGGAGTACCGCCGGAAGCGGCACCCGAGGGCGGGGCATCGCCCATCGGCGATGCCCCGCCCGGCGGTGGATCGGTCACCGGACGCTGGAGGCCGCTGCGGCACGGTCCAACTCGGCGCGGACCATCTCCGGCGGCTGCATGCCCGAGAACGGCCGGCCGCCGTCGACGACGAGCGTCGGCACGCCGCTCACCCGCAACTCGGCGGCGCGGCGCTGATCGGCGATGACGGCGTCGGCGTAGCGGTCACCGGCGAGCACCGCGCCCGTCTCCTCCTCGGGCAGGCCCACCTCGTGCGCCAACTCCAGCAGGACGAGGTGGTCGGCGACGTTCCGCCCCTCCGCCTGGTAGGCCCGCAGCAGCGCCTCGACGAGCGCATCGGCCCGCTCATGGTCGGCCGCGAAATGGGTCAGCCGATGCGCGTCGAAAGTGTTGACGGGACGCGCTTTGTCGAGGTCGATAGCCAAGCCCAGGTCCGTGCCGAGCTGCTCGATCAGGGCCAGCCGCGCGGGCAGCTGGTCCGGTGCGGTCCATGTGGCCATCGCCTCGGCGGCGGTCGGGCCAGGGATGCGCCCCTCGTCCGGTGACAACTGATAGCTGCGCCACCGCAGTCGAACCTCGTCGCGGCCGGGAAAATCCGTCAGGACCCGCCGCAGCCGGTGCTTACCGATGTAGCACCAGGGGCACAGCACGTCGTAGAAG
>NZ_CDWWEW010000056.1:14178-18802 GCF_977966315.1 Frankia sp. CeRuru1 | reverse complement strand
CCACGAGTTGGACAACAATGACGTCGTGGTCATCCCAGTGGATCGGAAAACCGGCGCTCGATCGGGTCGTCAAGTATGCGTTGACCTGCACCAGTTCGTGTGACCACCATTGGAGTGCGCGGGTGGCGACCTCCAGCGTGGGATCAAACGTGTCCAGGGCGTCGAGCACGAGAGTCACGCCCGTGTCGAGCAGGCTTCCCATCGCCCCAGGGTCCACCATGCGAATGTTCTGCCGTCGCCTGTTAGTCTGGGAGCGAAGGTAGTCGGCGGGATGGAGTTCGTCTCCGTCCTTGAAAAAACGGAGCTGAGGTGGTTCCAAGCTTCGTCGCGTGACAATATCCAGAAGTCGCGACGCGGTCATCAGACGTTCGCACAATGACGTATCTTCCAGATGACCCCGCGCGAACTCCCGTCCAAGAGGTGAGACGTCCCGCCAGTCAAACGCGCCCTCAATTCCCCGGACCAGACGATGCTCCATCGCTAGCGATTCGCTCCTCGCTGTTCAAAGGTATCGAGGGTGGCCATGGTGCGGGCGGCTCTGGTCGTCCTATCTGTTTTCCTCGGGGAAGTTAAGCCCGTCGCCGGAGCCTCCGTCGCTACGACCCGTGCTCCCTCCGTCGGAGTGCTCGGCGTCATAACGGTCCTGTACCTGCGACAGGTTTTCAACGGCTAGAACAAGGTCGTCATCGTCAGAGTTCATGTAGCTTCCTCGCTCTCAATCGAACGCCACTTGGATATCTGCCCGGCCGTCACATGGTAGGAGCCGCCTGTCGGGCATCGCAACCGGTTTGGCGAAAGAGAAGCGCTTGTGTAGCCGGCACACTCACGCCGGGACCGGACGTCGGGCTGAGGTAGATGAAAGACGTTGACAGTCCTATCCGCAGGTAGACCGGCCAGTGGCACTGTCAGCAGTAGGCGCCGCCACGTCGGCTAGGTTGGGAGTGCTCGCCCGGTCATAAGCAAGCGGGCGTCGCCGGGCGGGAGATGCCCGCACCTGCGACGCCCGCGCGGTCCCGGTGGTGGCGGCGGGGCTCTGTGTCAGGAGTCGAACTCGCCGTCGCGGACACCTGCTTGGAACGCGGCCCACTCGGCGGGTGTGAAGCGCAGGACCGGCCCGTCTGGCTGCTTGGAGTCGCGGATGGCTCGGCCGCCGTCGGGGAGGGTGGCGACTTCGACGCAGTCGCCGCCGGTGCCGCCGGAGTAGCTGCTCTTGCGCCAGTTCAGGACGTCGTTGCTGTGGGTGGTCATCGTTCCATGTCCTCACGTGCGGCTTTGATGATCGACAGGGCGCCGTTGGTCGGGGCGAGGGCGGAGCTTCGGAGCTGGTTCATCCACGCCTCGTAGCGCCGTACCTCGGTCTGTTTCTCCAGGTAGAGACTTCCCGTGGGAGCCTCGATGTAGACCGTTTCCGGGGCTCCGTCGGTGTCCGGGAAGCCCAGGATCGTGAAGCTGGAGATCATGCCGGAGTGGGCGCCGACGGTGAAGGGCACGACCTGGATCGTGACTCCGGGTTGGTCGGATGCCTCGATCAGCTGGTCAAGCTGCCTGGCCATGATCGTGGAAGTGCCGACGTGGCGCCGGATCACTGCCTCGTCGAGGATGGCCCAGAGCTGGGCGGGCTGCTCTCCGGTGAGGATCTTCTGCCGGTTCATCCGCAGTTCCACGGCGCGGTCGACTTCGTGCGTGGGTAGCTCTGGCGAGGCGGCGCGGATGACCGCCCGCGCGTAGTCCTCGGTCTGGAGCAGGCCGGGCACAAGCAGGGCCTGGAAGGTCGTGATCGTGGAGGCTTCGGCTTCCAGGCCGATGTAGACCTGGAACCAGCGCGGCACGACATCGCCGTAGGAGTGCCACCACGCGGGCTTGCGGGTCTCCTTCGCCAGCGCCAGCAATGCCTGTCGCTGGTTGGCATCGGTGACGCCGTAGAGGTCGAGCAGGTCCGCGACGTTGCGCGTGACGAACCGGAACTGTCCGGTCTCCATCCGGCTGATCGTCGGCCCGCTGCGGTGGATGTGCTCCCCGGCCTGGTCGACGGTCAGCTCCTTCGCCTCCCGCAGCCGGCGCAGCTCTGCGCCCAGACGCCGACGCCGTACGGTGGGGCCTGGCGTGCTCGCCATGGTCCTCCCTTCTCCTGGTAGCAGTCTGCCAGCCCGACCCGCGGCCTGATCTACACACGCCCACGCAACACGCGTACGTACTTGCGTATGCTGGATCAGCCATGCATTCTGCCAGTACCGCGGCGCTGTCCGTGACAGCACGAGCGCCGCGCGAGCGGAGGCACAGCGAGGGGCCTCCCGCCACCAACCGAGGGGAGAGGGCCATGGACGAACGCCGGTTCGTGGTGTGGGACGCGGATGGACGACCGCTCGGCGCGTTCCCTGAGTTCGACGCTGCCCACGAATGGGCGCACCTGCGGATGCGGCAGGCGCGTACCCGTCTTCCCCTGACCCTTGATGATCGTGTGGCGAAGGTCAGCCGCCGCGTGTCCCCCGCCCGCTGTGAGCTGGTGGCGTGGGCCGAGTTCGCCGTTCTCCCCGGCTGCGACCTGCCGTCCCTCGGCACCGCCCACACGGACGACGTGTCACAGCGCCAGTCCGCGCAGTGCATCCGGCCGTGAACGCCGCGATCATCGGCCGCCGGACAGCCGCATGCGCGTCGACCACTCCAAGGGGCTCGGCATGACAGCGGCCGACCCATCGCCCACGATCCGCATAGCGGTGGAGCACTTCCCGCCGACCGTCGCGGCCGTTCCCGAGATGCGGGCGCGCACCGTCCTCACGCTCGCGCGATGGTCGGTGGACGCGGACGCCGTGAGCAGCGCCGAAATCGTCGTCTGTGAACTGGCCTCGAATGCCGCGAAGGCGAGCCGCCCGCACGACGTCGTGGCCATACGGCTGACCGCCACCATTGGGAACGTCCTCATCGAAGTATGGGACGGCAACGACAGCCCTCCCCGCATCAAAACCCCCGACGTGTTCTCCGAGGATGGGCGGGGTCTGCTGATGGTCGACGGGCTTTCCAGCCAATGGTCGTGGTACCCGGTCAAAACCGGCGGAAAAGTCGTATGGGCCGAGATTCCCGGCGGTCTGCGACCCGGCCCGCAGGCGACGCCCGCCGATGCGGCGATGCCGACGCGGACACCGACGCTCGGGCCGGAACCGGCGGAGCCCGTCTTCTACAGCACCGATCCGGGGACCTTGCTACGGGTCGTGGACGCGCTGCGTGGGCTGGACCCGTGGCACCTGCCCTCCTCCGGCCAGCGCTCGCCCGACGCCATGGTGCGCACGGCGTGACGCACCGCTACGTGATCGGAAGGGGGAGACGTGGGCGAGCCGAGTGTGAGAGCTGAACGGAATGCGTTACGGGTCCAGATGCTGGACGCGGGAATGACGCATGCGGAGATCGCTGACGAGTTCATGCTTCGTTATCGGGTCCGTCCTCGCACGGTTTTCCGGCAGGCGCACGGCTGGACGCTGACACGGGCCGCTGGCCATATCAACGGCCACGCCGCCAAGCTTGGTATCGATCCGGACGGCGGGGCGCGCGTGACCGAATCCCATCTGTGTGAAGTGGAGCATTGGCCGGATGGGTATTCACGGCGAAGGCCCACCCCGCAGATTCTCGCGCTGCTGGCGTCCACCTATGGAACGGACGTCCACATGCTGGTGGACGCCCGCGACCGCCTGCGGATGCGCCCGGCGGACCGGCTGGTGATCAACACCATGACGTGCCAACGTCAACCGGCCGCCTGCCCCCACTGCCACCGCCGGGAACCGGCGGCCATGCCCCGGGCTCCGAGGGTGCGGCTGGACGCGCTGGCGTCATCCGGGGGCCTCGCTGCGTCGGCATACCCCCTGCCGATCGGGTAGCCGTACCGGTCGCCGCGCCGGTCCCCTGTTTGAGCGGCTACCCCGGCGGGGAGCCGCTGGCGCAGGCCACCGGCTCCGCTGGGGTCGCCCGAGCACAGCCCGACTCGTACCCCTACAGGTCACGTGTTCACATCCAGACGGCCGTGGCCCCGGCCCGCTGGGCATCCGCGCGCCTGCACGCTCCCGCAGTTCCGCTACATCCTGCTTGGTCGGAATTGTCCGGCTTCCCGCCTGTCCGCCCACCGGACCCCCCATCGGTCCGCCCACCGGACCACCCGTAAAGACGGGTGGGCCTGCGATGCCGCACCGGCGCAGGTCGCGGCATCTGCCACACCCACCCGAGCACTCCGCGACTTAAATACCCAACGGGTACTGTTCAAAGTATAGGAGCGGGTTGCGGATACGTGATGTGGTCCCTTTCCGCCCCGTTCTCCGGCAGGGGGAACGATTCGCACGCATTGCGGCCGAGCGACAACCACAGTTGTCGCCTTTCGCTGACAGCGGCACCTGGTGCCGACGCCAGCAGGCCCACAGGGAACCCCTTTTGTCTGTGATCTCACTCACATGTCTGTGCCGTGTCTGCGGAGATACATCCGGATTTGCCCGATGTCCCAACCGATGCCCCGTCCGCATACCCAACGGAGACCCCAACCGCGTACCTGCTTAGTGGGTACACCCGGCGTGGCGCATCTGTGCAGCTCGGAGGGTATCTGGGGTGTACCCAAGTGGGCCAAGACTTAGTTGCCTACTGGCATCCT
>NZ_CDWWEW010000056.1:0-13881 GCF_977966315.1 Frankia sp. CeRuru1 | reverse complement strand
CGTCGCCGCCCTCATCGCGGGCGTGCTCGTCCGACGACCGCCCGCCGCCTGATCTCCCGAACAAGGGACCGCCGTCACCTACGCGCCCAGAACACCGCCATGCGCGCCCATCGGCGCTCACGACCGACACACGAGTACCACTTGCCATGTGTGACCAAGGGGTGGTACCGATCGTGCTCACCCACGCCCGCGCGTTGCTGACCAGCACCCCGCAGGGGCGCACCGCCTACCTCGACGCCGACCTGCGCGACCCTGACGGGATCCTCGCTGCTCCGCAGCTACACAGCACCCTCGACCTCACTCGGCCGGTCGCCCTGTCCGTCGTCGCGATCTTCCATTTCATCCCCGAGGCGGATAACCCCTACGGGATCGTGCGCCGGCTCCTCGACGCGTTGCCGTCGGGTAGCTACCTTGTCCTCACCCACGGCACCGGAGATTATGATCCGGACGCGGAACGGGCGGCGGAAGCCTACCGGCAGAAGGGGATTTCGGTGCAGCCCCGCAGCCGATCCGAAGTCGAACGTTTCTTCGACGGGTTGGAGCTGGTCGACCCCGGGGTTCAGGTCGTTCACCGCTGGCGGGCCGACGGCAGCGCCGTCGAGGAGCTGACCGAAGCGCGGGTCAGCATCTACGGCGGTGTTGCCCGCAAGCCGTAACACGCCATCCGGCAAGCAGAGCACTGATGCCCGGCGGCCTCGCCCAACCGGTCATAGCGCGGCGGTGGGACTGGGCCGGATCGCGGACAGCCTTCACGATCCGCGTTGATGCCCATACAGTGAGCGCCTGATCAAACGTGTGCCCGGCTGGAGCGATCCCGCCTACGGCTACGCAGATCGTCCTGTTCCGCACGCACCCACCACGCCATCACGGCCGTCCGCCCGTGCCCGAGGAGTGAGAGGAGCAGAAGGCACGCTGCAGCGACCGGTTAACTGTCCCGGTCCCTGATCAGTCGTTGCCGCCTGTCGTGCGGCGAGTGCTGAGCAGGCGCTCTTCCAGCCAGGCCCATCCTTCGGGGCGACGGTGCCAGCGGTGCCAGTCCCACAGCACCCCGTGCACCCGCGGGCTCTGTTTGATGACCGCCAACACCGCGACGCGGGTGCCTTCGGAGACAACCATCTCGGGGAACTCGCGAACCGCGCCGTCGGCGGTCCGGAACGACATGCCGCCGCTGCCGAACGGACCGGCGACCATGTCAGCCAGCTCCCCGACCACTCCTTCGACGCGCGGGATCTCGACGGTCGCCGCCCCTCGATGGGGAACGTCACCGATCGCGACTAGTTCCCCCGTGTCGTGGAACCATTCCAGGTGCGCGACCCTCGACGCGAGGGCAGCAGCGACCGGGTCGGGCACCTGCCAGTTACCGAAATTGGTGATGAAACTGGTCGGGCGCCGCTCGTCGGAGGCGAGGAAGTCGTTGATCCCCCAGATCTCGACGTCCGCGCCTGCGACGGGCAGATGGGAAAGTGGTCCCCCACCGGTATTCGCGGTCACCCTGCCTCCTCACGGCGCCGTTGCTCGATCCTCAGTTTGCCAAAGCACGTTCCGCGCCACCCCGCAGCACAAACTCGCCCTCGTCGATGCCCTTACCGGCGCGGTGAGATACTCGGGCGCACCACGTGGCCTGAGGTGACAGATCCATACCATAGGATTGCATCGAGTGGCCGCTCGCGGCGCACGGTGGCCTTGCCATCCCAGTCCAGAGGGCTGGGTGAGCTGTCAGTGGCCTGTGCCAGAGCGTGTCTGTGAACTTGTCGGCCCGACCTGGTCCGTGCAGGCTTGGCCGAGGGCGCCCCCTGCCGCGATGCGTTCCGGCCGGGTCGCGAGTCTGTTCTGGCGACCGTCGTAGGACGTCGTACGACGCTGCCCGGCACGAGACACCACGGAGGACACCATGACCACCACACCGGACGACCCGACCACCGCGTTGCCTGGCCGGCCGCCCGTCGTTGACCTGGCCACCTGGCAGACCGCCCGTGACGAGCTTCTGGTCCGCGAGAAGGCCCACACCCGCGAGGGCGACGCCCTCGCCGCGGCCCGCCGCCGGCTGCCGATGGTGGAGCTCGACGGGACGGTCGAGGTCGTCGGACCCGACGGCCCGGTCCCGTTCCTGGACCTGTTCCAGGGCCGCGACGAGCTCGTGGTCTACAAGCACATGTGGTACGACGGCGCGCCGCACCAGGGGCAGTGCGAGGGCTGCACCACCACGGCCTGGCACCTGAAGGACGCCGTCTACCTCAACGCCCGCGGCGTCTCGTTCGCCATCCTGACCACGGGCCGGTGGGACGAGGTGGCCTCCTACGTCGAGTTCATGGGCTACACCCAGCCCTGGTACTCGGTGCGCGACGTGGACGCGCCGGTCGGCGGCAGCATGGGTTACATCACCTGCTTCCTGCGCGACGGCGACCGCGTGTTCCTCACCTACTCCACGACGGGCCGTGGCAACGAGTCGGCCAACGGGTCCCTCGGCCTGCTCGACATGACGCCCTACGGCCGCCGCGAGGCGTGGGAGGACAACCCCGAGGGCTGGCCCGAGGCCCCTGCGGCCGACTCGCCGGTCGGTGGGCATGGCTCGCCGATCTGCTGGTACTGGCGCTCGGACGCGGACGGGAACGCCACCTGGGGACCGACCAGCCGCCCCGTGCCGCAGTGGACCCGCCCCGGCGCGACCCCCGTGGAGACCCTTGGCCGGCACGGCCACCACCACTGACGCGCCTTCGTCGACGGCGTCGGAAGGAAGCGCCCATTGAGCGTTTCTATGCTGGCGTGCGTCTTGACGAGGATGAACAGGAGAAAATCCGCGCGGGGCTGCGGACGGAGCTTGACCGCCAGCACCAGCGTTCTGAACCGGAGACCCAGTCGGCGAAGCGCCGAGTGACGGAGCTGGCCGAGGAACGGCGGCGACTGGCTCGGGGCGTGGTGATGGGGAGCATCCCAGAGGATCTGGGGCGCGAGGAGCAGGAGCGCATCGCTACTGAATCGCTACTGAACTGAAGAACGCTGAGCGTTTCCTGCGGGCAGCCGAGATGATCTACGAACGGATTGCGGACACGCTGACCGTTGCCCTGACGCTCGTCGGCCGGTGCGGCGAGGTGTACCAGCTGTCCGGGCCGCAGGTGCGGCGCATGAGTAACCAGGCTTTCTTCATGAAGCTCTTGGCGGAGGTCGAAGAGGACGGGACGGCCGTAACCGGCGTATGCCTCCGCGAGCCCTACGCCGCGCTGACAGGAGAGGCGTTTCGGCGGGCGGTGGCCAGGGGTGGTGGCCGCGCCGGGCATGAGCAGGGCTGGGACAGTGACAAGCCCGGTCCGGCCGCGGACACAAACCTCGGCCACGATCTGGACCCTGTTGGGGATCTTGACCGTGGCCAAGGCTTGACCGTGACCAAGGTTCGAAAACGATCTATCTGGTACCCCGGGTGGGATTCGAACCCACACTGTCGGTGGTTTGAGCACCGTCTCTCTGCCGTTGGAGTACCGGGGCCGGCGGGTGGAGCGTGTTGGATCAGACGTAACAGGGGCGAGTTGGGGCAAGTGGAACGGGCGGAGGAACCGGGCGGGACGAGGGCGAGGAGACCGCCGTCGAACCTGGCCGGAACCTCTCCTTGAAGACTCTATCCGGGTAGGGTGCGTTTCGACCTCCCGCCCTCCGTGCCCGGGGCGGGACGGCCACCCCGATCGTCCGTCCTGTCACACTAGGGACGCACCTCCGAGACCAGGAGTCCGACTCGATGAGCCAACCCTCCTCGAACCCACGCCGGGTTCTGATCGCCGAGGACGAAGCGCTGATCCGGCTCGACCTCAGGGAGATGCTCCAGGAGGAGGGCTACGAGGTGGTCGGGGAGGCGGGCGACGGCGAGATGGCCGTCAACCTCGCCGGCAAGCTCCGCCCCGACCTGTGCATCCTCGATGTGAAGATGCCGAGGATGGACGGCATCGAGGCCGGCGCGAAGATCGCGAAAGACCGTATCGCTCCCGTCGTCATCCTCACCGCCTTCAGCCAGCGGGAGCTGGTGGAACGTGCCCGTGAGGCCGGCGCCATGGCCTACGTGGTCAAGCCGTTCCAGAAGAAGGACCTGCTGCCCACGATCGAGATGGCGATGAGCCGGTTCACCGAGATCGTGAGCCTCGAGGCCGAGGTGGAGGACCTGCAGGGGCGCCTGGAGGCCAGGAAGATCATCGAGCGGGCCAAGGGCGTGCTGCAGACCGAGCACGGCATGACCGAGCCGGATGCCTTCCGCTGGATTCAGCGCACCTCGATGAACCAGCGCCGGACGATGCGGGCGGTCGCCGAGGCCGTGCTGTCGGGCGAGGCGTTGCCGAGCTCGTGACCTCCGTGTCCGTGACCTCCGTGTCCGTGACCTCCGTGTCCGTGACCTCCGTGTCCGTGATCCCGGAAGCCGGGTGAGCGATTCGTCGCGGGCGTCTCTCGCGTCGATGGCCGGTTCGATCGGGCGGTGGACCCGGGCCAGATCGCGCACCGGTCGCGGGCGCGCGGCGCTCGCGGCTCTCGCCGTCCTGATCCTCGCGGTGCCCTCGGTCCTGGGGTTCACGCTGGCCGCCAGCCTCGGCGCCGGCGATGACGCCGACGGCGGCGCTGGCGGCGCCGGCGTCATCCGGGTCGCCACCCTCGGTGTGATGGCGCCGCTGTCCGGGGATCTCTCCACGGACGGGGTGAGCGCGCGCAACGCCGTCACGCTCGCGGTCGACGAGGCCAACAAGTCCGGGGCCATCCCGGGCTGGCGCATCGAGCTGTCCGCCCACGATGACCTGTCCCGTCCGGACGGGGGAGCGCAGGCCGTGGACGCCTTCGTGGCGAACAATCAGGTCATCGGCGTGGTCGGGCCGCTGAGCTCACTCGTCGCGAAGGTGTCCCTGCCCACGCTGAGCGCCGCGGGTATCCCCGTCGTCTCCCCGTCGAACGCGGACCCGACACTGACCGACTCCGGTTCCCGGCCGCGCACCCGGCCCTTCCCGTCCTACTTCCGCCTGGCCGGAACGGACGAGCGCCAGGCCCGGGTCGCCGCCGAGTACGCGGTCAGGACGCTCGGCCGCAAGCGTATCGCCGTCGTCGACGGCGAACCGAGATACGGCACGACCCTGGGCGCCCGCTTCGCGGCGCGCGCCGCCGCCCTCGGCGCGTCGGTGACATCGGTATACCAGGTCCGGGGGGACGAGACGGATGGATCCGAGATCGCCGGCACCGCGCGGGCGATTGAGGAGGACGCCCCCGATCTGGTCTATGTCTCGACGGGTGCGGCCTTCGCCGGGAAACTGCGGGCCCGGCTCGCCGACGCGGGAACGTCGATCCAGGTACTCGGTTCGGACGCGTTGCTCCAGTCCCGCTACACCGACGAGGCGAGGTCGGCGGCCGACGGCGACCTGATCATCGGTCCACTGGTCCCGCCGACTCGGCTGCCGTCCTCAGGCGCCTTCGTCGCGGACTACTCCGACCGCTTCGGGGGACCGGCGGATGACGAGGGCAGTACCCGCCCAGGGGCCTCGGGCGGCGTGGAATCGCCTGGCACGAGTGGGCGGCCGAGTGGGACCCTGGGCCCGCGGGGCCAGGAGGACCCTGCGGACCTGCGGAGCCAGGAGGATCCAGCGGAGACCGCCTCGCCCGGCCGGGGCGCTACCACCACCCCGAGTGCGGTCCACGGCATCTTGACACCGGCATCGGCACCGGCATCGGGGCCGGGCCTGGAGGAAGGGCCCCACGGGCCGCCGGCCGCCGGTACCCGCGGCACGTCCGGGGTGAACGAGCCCGCCGCGGAGCTGGAGCTGCGGCGGGCCGAGGCCATCCCCGCGGTCGCGGCCTATGCGTACGACGCCGCCAGGGCGATCATCCGCGCAGCGGCCACGGTGCTGCCGGGCCGGACGACCGTGGACGCGGCCACCAGGCACGACCTCGTGACGGCGATCGGGAGCGGCTCGTTCGCGGGGATCATCGGCTCCGTCGCCTTCGACCGCTGGGGGGACACCCGATCGCCCACGGCCGTGCTCTACACGGTACTCGGCGGCAGATTCGTCCCGTTGAAGACGGAGAACTGACCGACCGGCGATGACGCTGCGGCGGCTGCCGCAATGGCTGCGGCGACCGGCATCCTCCGACCAGGCCGTTGCGGGTTCTGCCGGGTCGTTCGCTTCTCCGATCAGGTCGTTCGCTTTCGGACCCACCGGCGAAACCTCCTTCAAGTTACGACACGCTCACGTTGCGCTTCCCTTCCGCCTCTCCGAAGGTTACGTTTTCGTCACTATCCGCTTTCGATCGGTTGCCAATGATGCGGTGGCGGCGGACCGGGTTCTGACGCCGAGGGGGCGGTGGCGGCAGCGATGTGCTGTGGGAGGGCGTGTCATGACGGGTCCTGGACGGCGACGGGGCGTGCCCCGACCGAGCGTGACGCGGTGGGGGGCCCTCGGATCCGTGGGTGTGCTGACGGCCGCGGCCGTCCTTGCCGGCTGCGGCGGTGGTTCGTCCGGTGACGACGGGAAAAAGGAATACGTCATCGGCTTTCAGGGGCCGCTCTCCGGCGACAACCAGCAGCTCGGCATCAACGCCTACGACGGGGTGCTGACCGCCGTCGAGCTGGCGAACCGGCGCAAGGATCTGCCGTTCAGGCTGCGCCTGGTCGCCTCGGACGATCAGGGTATGGCCGAGCAGGGGCCCACCGCCGCACAGAAGCTGATCGACAATCCGAAGGTCATCGGCGTCGTCGGCCCCGTCTTCTCCGGACCGACGAAGTCGAGTGAGCCGCTCTACAGCAGGGCCGGGCTGCTGTCGGTCAGCCCGTCGGCCACCAATCCGGCGCTCACCGATCTCGGGTTCACCAGCTTCTACCGGGTCATCGCCCCGGACACCGTGCAGGGATCCGCCGCTGCGGAATACCTCGCCAAGGTCGTGAAGGCGGACAAGGTCTACTCTCTCGACGACCGGAGCGAATACGGCACCGGCTTGTCCGGAGCGCTCGAGAAGGCTCTGACCGGTCGTGGCATCCGCGTGGTCCACGACGGCATCAATCCGACGAAGGACTACACGTCCCAGGCCACGAAGATCCTCGCGGAGAATCCGGATGCCGTGTATTACTCGGGCTACTACGCGGAACTCGCGTTGCTGACCAGGGCGCTGCGCAGCAAGGGGTACACCGGGAAGGTCGTCAGCGGCGACGGCGCGAACGACGACCAGCTCATCCGCCAGGCCGGTGCCGGCAACGCCGAGGGAATGCTGCTGACCTGCCCCTGCGGTGACCCGAACAGCGATCCTGCGGCGGCGGGGTTCGTCGCCGACTACAAGACGATCAACGCCGATGCGCGGCCTGGAACCTATTCCGGCGAGGCCTATGACGCCACGAACGCCGTCATCGAGGTGCTGCGCGGGCTCGGTAGCGGCGCGACGCGGGAGGCCGTGCTCGCCCGGTTCGGCTCGGTTGACGTTCCCGGGGTCACCAAGCGCATCAGATTCCGGAAGAATGGTGAGGTCGAGGGTTCGACGGTCTACGTGTACGAGGTCCGGGCCGGGAAACGGACCGTGCTCGGCCCGGTCAGCTCCCTCGTCAAACCGTGACCGGACGGACCTGACCGATCGGCGGACCTGACCGATCGGCGGACCTGACCGATCGGCGGACCTGACCGATCGGCGGAGCGACGTGACGGAGCGACGTGGTCGACGCGTCGGTCCGCCCGCTCGCGGCGAAACTGTCCGACCCACGGCCTAAACTCGCCGCGTGTCCGTCACCACTTCGTCCCCCACCTCGTCCCCGTCCGGGAGCCCGGCAGCGTCCGCCACCGTGGCCACCGCGGCCGGCCCGGCCGCGCCCTCGCCGAGTCCCGCGCCATCGAGCCCCGCGAAGCCGACCCCGGCGACGCCCCGGTTGTTGCTGCTTGACGGGCACTCGCTGGCCTACCGCGCCTTCTACGCGCTGCCGGTGGAGAACTTCTCCACCACCACGGGCCAGCCGACGAACGCGGTGTACGGATTCACCTCCATGCTCATCAACGTCCTGCGCGACGAGCGGCCGACCCATGTCGCCGTGGCGTGGGACCTGCCGACCCCGACCTTCCGGCACACCCAGTACGCCGAGTACAAGGCCGGTCGGGCTGAGACCCCGGCCGACTTCGTCGGCCAGGTCAGCCTCATCCACCAGGTGTGCGACGCCCTCGCGGTGCCGGGGGTCAGCGCGCCGGGATACGAGGCCGACGACGTGATCGCCACGCTCGCGACCCTGGGCGCGGCCGAGGGGATGGACGTGCTGGTCGTCACGGGTGACCGTGACGCGCTGCAGTTGGTCGACGAGCGGGTGACGGTGCTGATGACCCGCAAGGGCATCAGCGACATGGTCCGCTTCACCCCCGACGAAGTGCAGGCGAAGTACGGCCTGTCCCCGGTGCAGTACCCGGACTTCGCGGCCCTGCGCGGGGATCCCTCCGACAACCTGCCGTCGGTGCCGGGGGTGGGGGAGAAGACCGCCACCAAGTGGATCCAGCAGTTCGGCTCGCTGGCCGAACTGGTCGACCATGCCGACGAGATCGGCGGGAAGACCGGGGCGTCGCTGCGCGCCCACCTGTCCGAGGTCATCCGCAACCGTTCCCTGACGGAGCTGTCCCGTGACGTGCCGCTCGACGTCGTCCCCGCCGGCCTGCGGATGCGGCCCTGGGACCGGGAGGCCGTCCACCAGCTGTTCGACACGCTGCAGTTCCGGGTGCTGCGGGAGCGGCTCTACGCGGCCCTCGCGATCGCGCCGCCTGCCGCCGACGAGGGGTTCGAGATCGAGCTGACCGTGCTCGGGCCGGGCGAGGTGGCCCGGTGGCTCGCCGAGCACGCCCACAGAGCCGGCCGTACCGGCCTGCACGCCCGGGGCACCTGGGGGCGCGGCACCGGCGTGCTCGCCGGTCTCGCGCTGGCTGCGGCCGGCGGTGCCGCAGCCTGGATCGACCCGACGCTGCTCACCCCCGCGGACGTGGCGGCGCTGGGCGCCTGGCTCGCCGACCCGAACCAGCCGAAGGCCGCCCACGACGTGAAGGGGCCGATGCTGGCCCTGACCGAGCTCGGCCTGCCGCTCGCCGGCGTCACCAGCGACACCGCGCTCGCGGCCTACCTGGCTCTGCCCGGCCAGCGGTCCTTCGACCTGGCCGATCTCGTCGCCCGGTACCTGCATCGCGACCTGTCCGCCGACCCCGTCCCGGGCGGCCAGCAGCTGACCCTCGACGGCTCCGGCGAGGCCGACCAGGCGCACGCGGACGCCGTGCGGGCCCGGGCCTGCCTCGAGCTCGCCGACGCCCTCGACGCGGACCTTGAACGCCGCTCCGCTGCCACCCTGCTGCGGGACATCGAACTCCCGCTGGTCACGGTCCTGGCCGGCATGGAGCGGGCCGGCATCGCCGTGGACTCCGAGCACCTGGCCGAGCTGCGGAAGCGCTACGGCGGCGAGGTCAGCGCGGTCGCCGCGCAGGCCCACGAGATCGTCGGCCGGCCGTTCAACCTGGGCTCCCCCAAGCAGCTGCAGCAGATCCTCTTCGACGAGCTGGGCCTGCCCAAGACCAAGAAGATCAAGACCGGTTACACCACGGACGCCGACGCCCTCGCCTGGCTGGCGGTCCAGTCCGACCATCCGCTCCTGCCGGTGCTGCTGCGGCACCGTGACGTGGCCCGCCTCAAGACGGTCGTCGACTCGCTGATCCCCATGATCGACGACGCCGGGCGCATCCACACCACGTTCAACCAGACGATCGCCGCGACCGGCCGGCTCTCCTCCGCGGACCCGAACCTGCAGAACATCCCGATCCGGACGGCCGAGGGGCGCCAGATCCGCCGGGCCTTCGTCGTCGGCGCGGGCTACGAGACGCTGCTGACGGCGGACTACTCGCAGATCGAGATGCGGATCATGGCTCATCTCTCGGGTGACGAGGGCCTCATCGAGGCGTTCGGCTCCGGCGAGGACCTGCACACCTTCGTGGCCGCCGAGGCGTTCGGCCTGCCGGTCTCCGAGGTCGACCCGGAGTTGCGCCGGCGGATCAAGGCGATGTCGTATGGCCTGGCCTACGGGTTGTCCGCGTTCGGCCTCGCCGGGCAGCTCGGCATCGCGCCGGACGAGGCCCGGGAGCACATGGACGCCTACTTCGCCCGGTTCGGCGGGGTCCGCGACTTCCTGCGTGGGGTCGTGGAACGGGCTCGCAAGGACGGCTACACCGAGACGATCCTCGGCCGCCGTCGTTACCTGCCCGATCTGACCAGTGACAACTCCCAGCGGCGGCAGATGGCCGAGCGGATGGCGTTGAACGCGCCGATCCAGGGTTCCGCCGCGGACATCATCAAGATTGCGATGTTGGGGGTCGACCGGGCGTTGCGTGCCGGGGGGTACGCCTCCCGGCTGCTGCTCCAGGTGCACGACGAACTTGTCCTCGAGATCGTGCCCGGCGAGTACGAGGCGATCGAGCGGCTAGTCCGGGCCGAGATGACCTCCGCGTACACCATGTCGGTGCCGCTCGACGTGAGCGTTGGCGCCGGCCGCACCTGGGACGACGCGGCTCACTGAGCCTTCCTGTCACTGAGCGTTCCTGTACCCCGGATGCCATTTTTGTGTTGAATTAATCCGCTGGTTTCCCGGATTTCCTTTCGTATCCGGTATCGGTCGAGGAATTGTACCGAGCCGTGAAATTGCATCGGTGCCGTGAAATTGCATCGGTGCCAGGAAACTGCTGGCCGTGATGTCGGTCACGCCGGATCGACGGCTATGTTGGAAGGAAACCTGACCCGGTCCTGTCGCCGTCGTGCACCGTGATCTCTCGGATGCGGGGTCGCCGCGACACCCGGGGCGACGTCCCGCTCGGTGCGGTTCGTCTCCGTTCGGCCCGCCTGATCCGCTCGGTCCGTTCGGTCGGGCTCATCGCGGGTCAGCGCGGGAGGAAGCTGTTTTTGATCAGCGGGCGTACGTTCGCCGGCCGTCGGCGTTTTCTCGTGGTCACCCCTGCGATCGCGGCGGTGCTCTTCCTGCTCGCCGGGTGCATTCCGGGCTCCCCGGGTCATCTGCGCTGGGGCAGCTGGCTGGGTCTGGTGGTCGCGGTCGGCAACACTGTCGTCGGGCTGGTGGCTAACCCGAGAGGGCGCTGGATTCCGCCCGTCGCCGTCGCCTCGCTCGCCGCCGCGCTCGCCTTCGCGCTGGCGAGCGCGGCGCCCGGCCGGAACGCGGACACCTACCTGACCTGGTTCCCGGTGCTGTGCGCCTATGCCGCTCTGGTCCCCGTCGGCTGGGCCGTCGCCGGCACCGCGGCCGTCTGCGGTGCCGTCGTCGCCGGCGTCATCGCCCACGACGGACTGGCCGAGGCCGCCGCGCCCATGTTCTCCACCATCGCCGCCGTCGTGCTCGTGGGCGCGGTGGCGAAGGCCCTGTTCCGTGAGGGCCTGCTGCAGAACCGTTCCGATCCCCTCACCCGCCTGGCCAATCGGGGCGGGACGATGGAAATCGGGCAGTCCGCCGTTGCGAAGATCAACGCCGCGGGGAACGAGGCTGTCCTCGTCCTGGTGGACCTCAACCGGTTTCACGAGGTCAACGATGCGCTTGGTCACCTCGGCGGTGACCAGCTGCTGAGGATGATTGCCGAGACGTTGCCGACCCTGACCCCGAGGCCGGTGTTCGTCGGTCGGGCCGGCGGGGACGAGTTCGCGCTGGTGTTCCGCGGACCCGAGATCACCCCGGCGCCGTCCCCCTCATCCGCCTCATCCGCTTCACCCGTCCCGCTCGGTCTGTCGGGCGCGCCGGCCGTCCGCGGCCCCCTGCCCGCGGCCCTAGCTGCCGGGCGGCGGCGCACCCTGGGCCGGCGGGTCCTCCGCCAGATCCAGGGGCCCTTCCAGGTCTGCGGGGTCGACGTCGAGGTGGACGCCTCGGTGGGCATCGCGGTGGCCCCCCGCGACGGCGCGACCATGGCCACCCTGATGAGCTGCGCCGATGCGGCTCTGCTGCGGGCCAAGCGGGTCGGGGAGAGCGTGGGCCTGTGGGAGGCCGGCATCGCCGGGGTGCGGCCCGAGGAGATCGCGTTGAACGCCCAGTTGCGCGCCGCGATCGGCCGCGACGAGCTCGTTCTGTACTACCAGCCGGTCCAGTCGGCTCGGACCGGTGGGATCGTCGGTGCCGAGGCGTTGCTGCGGTGGCGGCACCCGAGCCGTGGGCTGCTCCCCCCCGGCGAGTTCCTGCCGATCGCCGAGCGGTCCCCCCTGATCGCGGACCTGACCCGGTGGGTTCTCGACGAGGCGCTGCGGCAGTGTGCCGCCTGGGACGTGGGAGGCCTGCACCTGCCGGTGTCGGTCAATCTCTCCCCCCGGATGCTGGTGCTCGACGACCTTCCCCGGGTGGTCTCGGACTCGATCGCCGCGCACCGGCTGGCCCCCGACGTCCTCACCCTGGAGATCACCGAGAGCGCCCTGGTCACCCAGCCCGCGCGTGCGGCGACGATGCTGGGTCAGCTGCGCTCCCACGGAGTGGCGCTCTCCCTCGACGACTTCGGCACCGGGTACAGCTCGATGGAGATCCTCAAGACGTTGCCGTTCGACGAGGTCAAGATCGACCGGGGGTTCGTCACGGACGTCCGGGGGAGCCTGCCCGACGCCGCGATCGTGCGTTCCGTGCTCGATCTGGGACATCGCCTGGGGCTGCGGGTCGTCGGTGAGGGCATCGAGGACGAACGGACCTTGACGATGATGGTCGACCTCGGCTGCGACCTGCTGCAGGGAGAGGCGATCTCGCCTCCGCTGCCGGCGGAGCGCATCCGCGAGCTGCTGCGGGCCCGGGCCGCGAAGGCGGGCAAGGTGGTTCCGGGCGGTGACGTCCGATGCCGCCGGGCGTGATGGTCCGAATTACCCGGATGCGCGGACGGCGATGCCGACGGCCTGCCACGCCTCGGAGACGGCCTTCCGCGCGTCCGCACCGAACAGCAGGCCGGCCTGGCGCACGGTCACCGAGGCGAATGCGCGGAACGTCGTGTTCGGCCGGATCTGCGGTGCGCGCAGGGTCTCGTACCAGATGTGGCCGGCCTTCTCCCAGGAGTATCCACCAAGAGCCGTCGCGGCGAGGTAAAATGCCTTGTTCGGGATGCCCGAGTTGATGTGGACGCCGCCGTTGTCGGCGGTCATCCGGACGTAGCGGTCCATGTGGTCCGGCTGGATGTCGTCGCCGAGCACCGGATCGTCGTAGGCGGTCCCGGGGGCCTTCATCGACCGCAGCGCGACGCCTTGGACGGCGTCGGTGAGCAGCTCGTCGCCGATCAGCCAGTCGGCCTGCTCGGCGGTCTGGCCGCGGACGTACTGCTTCACCAGGGAACCGAAGACGTCGCTGATCGACTCGTTGAGCGCGCCGGACTGGTTCACATACATCAGCGCCGCCTCGTCCTCGGTGACGCCATGGGTCAGTTCATGACCGATGATGTCGAGTGACACCGTGAAACGCTTGAACAGCTCACCGTCGCCGTCGCCGAACACCATCTGGCGGCCGTTCCAGAAGGCGTTCTCGTAGTGGTCGCCGTAGTGCACGGTGGCGAGCAGAGCCATCCCCTCGTCATCGATGGAGCTCCGGCCGAGGACGTCGGAGTAGAACGCGAACGTCGAGCCCAGGCCGTCGTAGGCCTCGTTGACCGCCGTGTCGTCGATCGCGGCGCCACCCTCCTCGCGAACCACCGCACCCGGCAGGATCTCGGTGCCGCCCGCGTCGCTGACGGTGCGCCGCGGGCCGGTCGCGGGTGCCAGCCGCGGTGGGACGGCACCGCGCCGCGTCGAGCGCATCAGGGCGTTATGCACCCGGATGGTGCGATGAGAGGTGTCCTGGAGCAGGGTGGACAGGGCCCGGGAACGCTGCTCCTCGGTGCCGTTGCGGACAATGCGTTCGAGAACGTGGGGTGGGAC
>NZ_CDWWEW010000055.1:11355-19905 GCF_977966315.1 Frankia sp. CeRuru1 | reverse complement strand
GTCGGGAACGCTCGGTGGCAGGACACGCTCCTGACCGCGTGCTTGCCCGCACTACTCGCTGACTGGCCGGACACCGACTGGTGGTACCTGCGCGACGACACCGACGAGCCGTCGATACGGCTATTCCTTCGGCACTCGAACGCGGACCGCGGCGGGCACGCGGTGGCCCGCGTCGCGAACTGGGCGGCGCCGCTGTGTCACGAAGGGCTGATCCACACCGTGCTGTTCGACACCTATCGGCCCGCCGTCGGACAGTATGGCGAAGGGCCGATCCTGACCGACGCCGAAACTGTCTTCGCCGCAGACAGCGCCGCAGCCCTCACCGGTCTCGCGGTGGCGTCCGGCCCAGCAGGACCGGACCGCCAAGCCGTCACCGCCGCCGGGATGGTCAACCTCGCCGCCGCGTTCACCGGCGGCCGAGGTACCGCCGCCCTCTGGCTGACCAGCCGCATACTCCCCAGCGGCCCCAGGCTCTCCCGCGAGCACCGCGACCAGGGCCTGGCACTACTCACCGACGCCGCGGTGACCAACCCACTGACCGACGTCTGGGCGGCGCGCCACCGCACCATCGACGCCTACCTCCGCATCGCGACCTCCAACACGGCCGACGACACGGCCCCCAATCCGGACACCGCACTCGATGGGCTGCTCCGCGGCCACCACGCCCGGATGATCGGCACCGACCCCCGCTCCGAGACAGTCTGCCTGCGGCTGGCCCGCGCCATCGCCGTAACCGCTACCCGAATCCGCGAGCCCGCGGCCTCCGGACAAGTGTCGTGACCAGCACGCCGCTGACAGCCGGCCGCGACGAGTACGGCCACGCCGCCGGGTGGCTGGCCCTGGGGCTCGCCGAGCCCTCGGCGGACGGGTCCGTAGGGCAGTCACTGTCCGCCGGCGCCGCCGGTATCGCGCTCCTGCACATCGAACGCGCCTGGGCCGAACTCGACAGCTGGCGGTCCGCGCACCGCTACCTCACCATCGCCACCCGCGATCCGCTCCACGACCGCCACACCGCCGGGCTGTACTTCGGAGCCCCCGCCGTCACGTTCGCGCTCGACGCCGCAAACGGACCGACAGGCGGCTACCGCGACGCGCTAGCCGCCCTTGACCCAGCCGTCACCCGGCTGGCACATCGACGTGCCGACCAAGCCCTGGAACGCATCACGGCCGGACAGATCGCCGGCGACTTCGCCGAGTACGACGTGTTCTCGGGCCTGACCGGGCTGGGCGCTCTGCTGCTACGCCGCGCCCCGGACGGCGCCGCGACCGAGCGGGTCCTGACTGCTCTCGTCGCGATTGCCACCCGGCCGATCGTGGACGGACACGAGGTACTTCCCGGTTGGTGGGTCAACCACGACCCACGGCGCGGCCAGTCGGCCGCGTTCCCGGGCGGCCACGCGAACTTCGGCGCGGCGCACGGAATCGCCGCCATCCTCGCTTTGCTCGCCCAGGCGGCCCGCGCCGACGTCGTCGTCGACGGCCAGCACGACGCGCTCGCCACAATCTGCGACTGGCTGGACAGATGGCGCGTCGAAGGCCCCGCCGGACCGTTCTGGCCCCAGCACATCAGTCGCCGCGAACTCGCCGCCGGCCGATCCGACCAGACCCGACCAGGCAGGCCCGGCTGGTGCTACGGCACTCCCGGCATCGCCCGCGCCGGCCAACTCGCCGCGCTCGCGCTCGATGACCCCGCCCGCCGCGCAGACTACGAAACAGCGCTGGCCACCTGCCTGGACGACCCGGCCCAGCTGGGCCAACTGATCGATCCGAGCCTGTGCCACGGCTGGGCCGGACTGGTCCAAACCGTCTGGCGTGCCGCCGCTGACGAGCCCAGCGACACCCTGCGGACCCGGCTCCCCGACCTCGCCGGCCGGCTGGCCACCGCCACCGCCAAGCCGCATCCGCGAGGACCAGCGGGACGCGGGCTCCTGCTCGGCCAGGCCGGGGCCGCGCTCGCGCTGCACACCATCGCCACCGACCACACCCCGCTTTCCGGATGGGACGCATGCCTGCTGATCACCTAGCCGCGCTGGCCGCCACCGACCCGACCGAACAGGCGATCCTGCACATATTGATGGGCGGGTCGGCCGAGGTCGCCGCCGCCTCGACCCAGCTGACCGTGGCGGAACTCCACGCCGCCGCCGCGACGTACCGCGCCGGCGGCCAGGCCGCCCTCGCCGACCAGCGACCCGGCTGGCACCAGTTCACCATCCGCTTCCCCGACTGGCGGACGGCGGAACAGACCGCGGCGGAGTTCCTCTTGCCAGCCCTCCTCGCCACCGAGACCGCCGGCACCATCGACGGCTGGTGGTTCATCCGCAAGCACCCCAGCTGGCGACTTCGAGTCCACACACCCGCGCCTGGAGCCGACGCCACTATCGAGTTGGAGACGGCCCTCGACCGGTTGGTCACAGACGGCCAGCTCACCTCGTGGCGTCCCGGGATCTACGAAGCCGAGGCCGCCGCATTCGGCGGCGGCCCAGCCATGGACATCGCCCACGACCTCTTCACGGCCGACAGCCGGGCTGTACTGCGCCACGCCGCGACCCAGCAGGCCGGAGGACTTCCCCGCCGGGAACTGTCCGTGTTGCTGTGCAGCGCATTGGCGAAGGGCGCCGGGCTCGAATGGTACGAGCGAGGAGATCTGTTCGCCCGTGTCGCCGCCGACCGGCCCCTACCGGACGGCGTTAACACCCGCGACCTCGCCCCCCTGGCCGAAGGACTGTCCACGCTGCTGCGCGCCAACCCGGCCCCCGACGGGCAACTGTTCGGCCCCGGCCGACCTGGCGCCGACCACGCCGACCACGCGACCGCATTTACCGCTGCGGGCCACCAGCTCGCCGATCTCAACCGTGCCGGCGCGCTCCGCCGCGGCCTGCGCGAGATCCTGGCTTACCACGTGATCTTCCACTGGAATCGCAGCGGGCTACCCGCCCGCACCCAGGCGTTGCTCGCCCACGCCGCCGGACAGGCCATCCTCGGCCCCCACGAGGACGATCGCGGCGCCCCTCGGCCGGACGATGGCGCCAGCGTCGTCGTAGGGCCGTCATGACCATGTTCGAGCGTCAACATCTCGGGCAGCGGCGGTGCCTGGCATGTCAGCCGTGAAGGCGGCGGTCTATGAGCTCGAAGGGTCTGGTCAGTGTGAAGGGATGGACCGTCCAACGCCGAACAGATCGCACGTCCGCACGCCGTTTCCGCAGCTCAGCCGGGCTATGTCACTACGAAGAAAACATTCGGCCAGCAGGGAATGACGCACCCCGCCACGCCAAGCGATCATCATGTGTGGTCTGTCTGCCAGGAGGCGCGGGCAGCACCGCCGACAATGGTAGTGATCATTGGCTTCGGGGCGCACGTCGCGGGCGGAAGCGATGGCTGGCGCGTCGAGCGTTCCGATGCGTCCTCCGAGACCAGCGAGCAAGGGATCGCCACCGCGGCGCCGGCTCAGCCCTCGGCCCTGGCCCAGCGGTGACGGGCCCGTTACCGTGGCCGGTGATCTGCCTGCTCCCGACGGGGCGGACCGACGCCGATCCGCGGACAGGTCCGAAGGAGATGCGGCATGAGTAGGGCGAGCCAGCGAGCGGAGCAGGACGAGCTGCGGACGCGGATGCGCGCGGTCGGCATGTCCCACGACGAGATCGCGATCGAGTTCGCCCGCCGCTACAGCTACCGTCCCCGCGCCGCCCACCGCCACGCCCGCGGCTGGACCCAGATGCAGGCCGCGAACCACATCAACGCCCACGCCGCCCGCGCCGGCCTCGACCCGGACGGCGCCGCGCCCATGACCGGCCCGAAGCTGTCGGAACTGGAGAACTGGCCGCTACCGAACAACCGTCGCCGACCCACCCCCCAGCTCCTCGCCCTGCTCGCCGAGGTCTACGACACCAGCATCCACAACCTGATCGACCTCGACGACCGCGAACACCTCACCCCTGCCGACATGCACCTCATCAACACCGTGCGCAGGAGCCGTGCGGCGAGCCCGGAACCTGGATCAGCACCGGCGCCTGTTCTCCCGGACGGGTCAGGCCGGCCTCGCAGGGACGAACAGATCGCCGTGTCCGTCCTAACAGCGGCGCAGGGCGTCAGGCTCGTGGACACTACGGGAACAGCGATGCACGACATCGACCGACGAGATTTCGTTACTGCGACGGCCACCGCGCTCACATTCGGGAGAACCGTCCCGCGGCACGTCGACCCGGCGCTCGCCGACTACTTCAGCCAGCAGATGGAGGGCCACTACCGAGCGGACATGATGCTCGGGCCCCGTGAGCTAATCAGTACCGTTACCGCCCAGCACACGCTCATCAGCAACCTCGTGGCGACCGCCCGTGGGGAGACGCGACTGGCCCTCCTGCGCTCCAGCGCGGCCTACGCCTCGCTGATCGGCTGGCTCCATCAGGACGCTGGTGACCTTGAGACTTCGTCCGTCTGGCGGGGCGTCGCCTTGGAGGTCGCACAACGCTCCCGGGACCCGCAGCTCGTCGCGTACGCGCTGTTGAACCACGCATCAGTACGCACAGATCTTGCCGACGGGCTCGGTGTGCTCGACCTGTGTGGCGTAGTCCTGGCCGATGCCCGCCGGCTCAGTCCGAAAGTTCGGGTCCTGGCGCTTCAGCAGCAGGCCCACGGCGCGTCGCTCGTGGGAGATCGCGCCACCGTCGACTCTGCCCTGGATCAGGCGACTCCGCTCGTCGAGTGGTGTGACGATGGTCTGCCGTGGGGCAACGCCTGCCGTCGCACGCCGGCGTACCTGGAGGTGCAACGCGCCACGTGCTACGGACGTTTGGGACTGGCCGAGGCCGCCGCTGGCCTGTGGCAGCAGATCCTCGGCACGACACCCGCTAACGCCCGTCGGGACCGGGGCGTCTACCTCGCCCGGCAGGCCACCGCGTGTGTCCAGAACGGCGACCCCGGGCAGGCGGTCGACGCCGGTCGGCTCGCGGCGGACCTGGCGGTGGAAACTGGGTCTGTGCGGATTCACCGCGAGCTCGCCGGCCTGCGGCAAGCCGCACAACCGTGGAAGGGCACGGCCGTCGGCCGCGACCTCGACGAGATCTTCGCCCTGTGAAGGAGACCCGAGGTGGCGGACGCGCCCGTGCCCTTGGCCGACGACGAGATCGAGGCGCGGCTGCGCGAGCTGCCCGGCTGGACCCGCATCGGCCAGGAGATCACCAAGACCTTCCGCATCCGCTATCACGGCGGGGTCGCCCTGATCGTGCACGTCGCCGACGTCGAGCGGCTGATCGGCCACCATGCGGACATTGACCTGCGCTGGGACAGCATCCGCTTCGGGATCACCACCCACGACGCCGGGCACCAGCTCACCGCGGCCGACTTCGATCTCGCGCGGCGCATCGACGCCATCGCCCAGGCCCACAGCGCGGAACCGCTCTGATACTCCTGTCCGGATCGGATTATCCAGGCAGAAATACACCTTGTCGATCTCGTCTGATAGATCGTAGGACCGGCCTCCGGCGTACCCTAGTTTCGAGGCTTACTGTTGCCGCATCAATTAGCGATGTTTATTAGCAGTTGCGGGAACGAGATCCTCTGATCTGTCTGGCGTGGGAGTCGCTGCCGTGCTGCGCGTTGTCGCATCTGCTGTGCCGCAGCCTCTGCGGCAGCTGCTTCTGCTTCGTCCGCTTGCCGCGAAGTCGTCGGCCGACGGGTTGCTCTTCTCCCTGGTCAGGCGCTTCCGGCGTGGGGAACGACTTCTTCGTGATCCAGGGAATGACCGGTCCGGGCGTACATCGCCATGCTGGTCTTCCTGTGGTTCCGGCGGTGGAGCAGCTGATGCACGCGGCGGTAGTTCTCCACTCGGTTGGCGCTGGCCGGCGGTACGGCCGTACGTCCCGGCCGGGATCTTCGGATGACGAGGATGGAGCGCACGGTGATCGAAAGCCGGACGTCCGGTACCGCAAGATTTCGGATCGGGAAGCAGTTCACCTTCGATGCCGCGCACCACCTTCCGAGTCTTCCTGCCGACCACAAGTGTTCCCGTGTTCATGGCCACACCTACACGGTCGAGTTCGTTCTGGCCGCCTCGGAGCTGGTCGGTCCGGGGTTCGTCACCGATTTCGGTGATCTCGCCGTCGCCGGTCGTTACCTCGCCGAGTCGTTCGATCATCGTGACCTGAACGAAGTGCTGGACGTCGAGCCGACCAGCGAGGCGCTCGCGCAGCATCTGGCGGAGTGGTTCCTGACCGAGGTGGAGCCCGGGGTTCATGGCCGGCTTGTCGCGGTCCGGGTGTCGGAGTCCCCGAGCAGCTGGGCCGAGTACCTGCTCGGGGACCTGCGGTGACTCGGGCCGCCGCGGCTGTTCCGCCGAGTGCCGCGACGTCGCGGGGGCTTGTGGTCGCGGAGCGGTTCGGTCCGACGTTTCAGGGCGAGGGGCCGACGGCCGGCCAGCGGGCGCTGTTCGTGCGGCTGTCGGCCTGCAACCTGTCGTGCGCGTGGTGCGACGAGCCGCACACGTGGGACAGGAGCCGGTTCGATGTAGACGCGCACAGCGAGCGGTTGAGCCAGCGCAGCCTGCTCAGCTGGGTACTGGACTCGCCGGTGACCCGTGTGGTCGTGACCGGCGGGGAGCCGCTGCTGCAACAGGCCGCCCTGTTTCCGCTGGTCGCCGCGCTCACGCAGGCGGGACGGCAGGTGGAGATCGAGACCAACGGCACCGTGACGCCGATCGCGGAGCTGGTCGAGGTCGTCGAGCGGTTCACCGTCTCGCCGAAGCTGTCGGGCTCGCGCGTCGCGGCGGGCCGACGGATCGTTCCGGCGGCGTTGACGGCGTTCGCCGGCTGCGGCAAGGCCGTGTTCAAATTCGTCGTCGCTGGCGACGGGGAGATCGACGAGATCGCGGAGCTTGAGGACCGTTTCAGGCTGGCCCCGGTGTGGGTGATGCCGGAAGGGACCGACGAGGCGAGTGTGCTGGCCGGCATGCGGCACCTGGCCGAGATTGCCCTGGCACGGGGATGGAACCTCTCGCCGCGTCTGCATGTGCTGCTGTGGGGGAACGCCCGTGGCCGCTGACCAGCCCAGTTCCTCGGGCAAGGCCAGGCGTCCGGCTGGTCGCCTGCGCCCGCGCAGCGGTGTGCTCGTCACGGTCGAAGGGCTGTGGGGAGCGGGGAAGACGACCATGGCCGGGCAGCTCGGTCGTCGCCTGGCAGGGCAGGGGTTCGACGTCGAGGTGGTGCACTACGGGCCGCTGCCGGGCGTGGTGGGCCGGCTGTCGCGCTGGCTGGAACGTGAGCCGCTGCGGGCCAGGACGGGCACCGGTGGGTTCCGCCACCCTCATCACGCCACGGTCGACGTGTTCGCGCGGCTGTGTCGGGAGGCGTGGCACCACTGCCACTTCTACCGGCCGGCGTTGGAAGCGCACGACGTCGTGGTGGTCGACCACGGCATCTACTCCAAGCTCGCCTACTGTCTGGCGATTCTCGGCGAGCAGCATCCCGACGTCGCCGACGGCGCGCTGCTCGACCAGCTCCGGGTGTGTGTCGCCCCGTGGTTCTGCGTACCGGACCGGGCGTACTTCCTGGACGTCCCGTGGCCGCTGGCGCGGGAACGGGCGATCCTGCGCGGACGCGGCGGCGGTGTGCCGAGCTCGGTGGAGCGGCTGCTGTTCCTGCCGCGGTTCGACGCCGCCTACCGGCACGTGGTCGCCGCATTTCCTGACGTGGTGGTCCCGGTCGTCGTCGACCTGCGCGAGGCCGATGACGTCGCCGACGAGATCGAACACGACCTGCTGGCCGTGCTCCGCGTTCCTACCGTGGGAGGAGATCCCGGTGTCTGACGTGCTGCTATTCTCCGCCGGGCTGGACTCGTTTCCGGCCTGGCACTACCTCGATAGACCCCCGGCGCTGTACTTCGACATCGGCCACCGCTACCGCGACCAGGAATGGGCCGCGATCACGGCGCTCGCGGACCGGTGCGGCATCGAGGTGACGGTCAGCCGGGAACTGGACCTGTCGCGGTGGGAAGCCGACGACGCGATCATCCCTCTGCGCAACGTCTACTTCGCGATGCTGGCCGCGAACCGGGCCGATCGGGTCTGGTGTATCGGGGTCAAGGGGGACGCGACCGCGGACAAGAGCCCTGCGGCGTTCCGCCGGATCAGTCAGATGATCACAGATCTGTCGGGACGGCCGGTCTGGCTGGACAGTCCGTTCTGGCAGATGACCAAGACGGAGATCGTCGCCTGGTATCTCGGCCGGGGCCTGCCGGCCGGCGACCTGCTGCTGACGTTCTCCTGCTCGCGTGCCGATGGCGGGGCGGTGCACTGTGGGCGGTGCTCCAGCTGCCTGCGCCGCTGGATCTCCCTGGTCAACAACGGCATTGAGGCGCCGTTCGAGGCCGACCCGTGGACCTGGGCGCGGGTCGCCGACTACTACGTCCCCGCGATGCGGGACGGCACCTATCCGGACCATCGGGCCGAGGAGTTCTTCGCCGCGCTCGATGCGGTCGGTTTCGTCCCCCCGCCGCCTGCCGGTGAGGCTGCGTCCCAGGTCGGCTGGCGGTGAGGATCTACATCGCCGCGCCGCTGTTCAG
>NZ_CDWWEW010000055.1:7734-10934 GCF_977966315.1 Frankia sp. CeRuru1 | reverse complement strand
TCAGGCGGAGAAGGAGTTCAACCTGGCCGTCGACCGCGTGCTGCGGAACCTGGGGCTCGACACCTATCTGCCTCAGCGGGACGCCGGTGAGGCCGCGCCGCTGATCCGCGCCGGTGCCGACGAGCACACCGTCCGGGCCCGGCTGTTCACCGCCGACTACGCGGCCGTCCGTGACTGCGAGCTGTTCCTGCTCGTCCTAGACGGACGGGTGCCCGACGAGGGGGCCTGTTTCGAGCTGGGGGTCGCCTACGCGGCCGGCAAGACCTGCTTCGGGTTGCAGACCGACTGCCGCCGCTTCGGTGGCACCGACTCGAACAACCTGATGATCGACTATGCGCTGGGTGGTGGCATCAGCCGCTCCCTCGACGAGCTCGCCGCCACGCTGGCCGCGCATCTGCATGACCGCGGGCCGAACGCCGCCGCGGGCGGCTCGGATGCCGAGGACTCCCAGCCCCGCACACCGACCGCAGGAGGACAGCCCGGATGAACCTCGGTATCAACCTGTGCTTCGCCGTCAAACGCCACCTGGAGCCGGAGCGGTGGGCCGAGTTCGTTCGCACGGACCTTGGCCTGGATACGGTGCAGGTCACCTTCGACCTGCTGGACCCGTGGTGGCCGGAGCGGGAACGTGACCAGGTCGCCGGTCGGATCGCCGATGCCGCCGCGGCGTGGGATCTCACCATCCACAGCGCCTACGTCGGCCTGGCGCACTACGTGCCCGCCGGGCTGCTCGATCCCGATCCGCAGGCGCGGGCGGTCGCGCTGACCTGGTGGCGGCGGGCCTGCGACGTGACGGCGCTGCTCGGCGCCCGCGCCGTCGGGGGACCGCTGGGCACCCTCAGCGTCCACGACGCCGCCGACACCGACCGGCGGGCACGGCGCTACGCCGACCTGCTCGACTCCCTGGTGTTCGTCGCCGACCACGCCGCGGCTGTCGGTCTCGCCGAGTTCCTCGTCGAACCGACGCCGATCGCCCGCGAGATCCCGGCCACGGTCGGCCAGGCCGAGCAGCTGATGCGCGACCTGGCCGGACGCACCGAGGTGCCGGTCGGCCTGACGCTCGACATCGGTCACACCCTCTACCAACCGCTGTACGGCCCGGACTGCGCTCCGCGGGACTGGATCAGCCCGCTGGGCCCGGCGATCCGGCTGGTGCACCTCGACAACACCGACGGTCTGGGCGACCCGCACTGGGGCTGGCCCCACCCGCAGGGACGGGTGGACGTCGCCGAGGTCGGCGCGGCGCTGTGGGACGCCGGACTGGACGACGTGCCGGTGCTGCTGGAGGTCTACCCGCGGTTCGAGGACGACGACGACCACGTCCGCCGGAGCATCGCCAGCTCGGTCGCCCACTGCAAAGAACAACTCGCCCGATGAGCGGCACCCGCGCGGCATCGTCGAGTCAGCCGCTGGCCGGTCTGCCGGACGGCCGGCTGCTGCTCGACATCTCCGTCTGGTCGGCGGACCTGGCGTGCCTGCGCGCCGAGATCGAGCGCGCCTCGCCCGTGGCCGACCTGTTCCACTTCGACGTCGGCGACAGCCAGTTCGTGCCCGACCTGCTGTTCTTCCCGGACCTGCTCGCCGCGCTGCGCCCGCTGACGACCGTCCCCTTCCACGCCCACCTCATGGTCCGCCGGCCCGCCGCACTCGCCGCCCTGTTCGCGCAGGCTGGCGCCGACCTCGTCACCGTCCACGTCGAGACCGGTGACGACGTCTACTCGGCCCTCGATGTCATCCGCCAGCACGGGAAAGCCGCCGGGCTGGCACTCACCCTCGACACCCCGGTCACGGCCGCCCGCCCCTACCTTGACGCGGTCGACGTCGTCGTCCTCGTCGGCACTCCGATCGGTACCCGAGGCACCGGACTCGTCCCGGCCGCGCTCGACCGCCTCCGGACCCTGCGCGGTCTCCTGCGGGAGACCGGCCGCGACCGGGCCGTGAAGATCCTCGCCGACGGCGGCATCCGCCAGGCGACCGTCGGCCCTCTCGCCGGCGCTGGTGCCGACGGCGTGGTCGCCGGCTCGCTGCTGTTCGGCAGCGCCGACCTGACCGCCACCGGCCGGTGGCTGCACCAGCACCTCCCGGCGCACGCCAGCACCAGGCACCCGCGGTGAATCTCGCCGTCATCAGCGTGGACCTGTGGGGAACGCTGATCAGCTACGGCGACCGGGACGCCGAAGCCGCCTGGCGGGTCCGCGAGTTCCACCTCGCTCTGACCGCGTTCGGCCACACCCTCCTCGCCGAGCACCTGGACACCACGGTCCGGGAGGTCCGCGCCGAGCTGCTCGACGAGCAGCGAACGCACGGCCGGCAGATCCCGGTCCCAGACCAGGTCCGCACGATAGTCCGCCGGCTCGGCATCGACGCTAACGACGACCTCGTCCAGGTGCTCACGATCGCCCACACCCACGCCGTGCTGCGTGCCTGCCCCCAGCTGATCCCCGGCGCGCACGCCTGCCTCGCCGCACTGTCCGCCGCCGGCTACCGCCTCGTCCTCGCCTCCAACACCCTGGCGACCCCCGGAGCCGTCACCCGGCAGATCCTCGACCGCCACCGGCTCACCGACCACTTCGACCGGCTGTTCTTCTCCAGCGAACTCGGCGTGGCCAAACCCCAGGCCGCGATATTCCACGCCATCGCCGAACAGACCGGCACCACCGTCGACCAGGTCGTGCACGTCGGCAACGACTGGCGCACCGACGTCCGCGGCGCCCTGGCCGCGGGCTGCCGCGCGGTCTGGTTCAACCCGGGGCGCCAGCCGTCGCGACCCGAGGCGCCCGACGCCGCGCACCTCGCCGACGTCCCCGTACTGGTCCAGCGACTCGCCCACCAGACCACGCCCACCGCGACACCCGAGGCGCCGGCCGCCGACGCCGGCCGGTGAGCTGCGGACTAGCCCTGACCGACGTTCGGACAGGAGACAACGCATGGACTCCCTCGCCCTACCGCGCCCCGCAACCACCACCGCCAGGACCGAGGACGATCTCCCCGCCGGTATCGCGTCTCTTCTCGGCGCCGCCCCCGGTCCGCCCAGCCGCCGATTCCTGTCCCACCTCCTGCACGGCGACGCGGGCGCCAGCAGCCCCCACACCGCCTTCGCCGACCGCCGCCAGGTAGAGACGGCGCTGGAGGCCGGTGACGACCCGCTGCTGTATGAGGCGTACCGGGACGTCGCCCCGGCCCGGCACGGCTGGCGGGCT
>NZ_CDWWEW010000055.1:5745-7171 GCF_977966315.1 Frankia sp. CeRuru1 | reverse complement strand
CCGCCGTGTTCAACATCTACACCGACATCCACCTGGACCCCGACGACGCGCACCCCCGCCAGGACGACGCGAAGTATCAGCGGGCCGCTGCTCCCGGCCTCGTTGTCGTGCGCGACGGTCACGAGGTTCGCCCCGCCAGCGTCACGGCGGACTCGCAGCGCGAGTACGGCCCGCCGACCGCGCTGCCCGTGCCCGCCTGGCTGGCGTCCTGGCCGCTGGCCACCCGGCTCCCGGACCTGCACCGTCACGCGCCGATGACCTCCCTGGCCGCGCTGGTGCGGACCGCCCTCGCCACGGAGATCCTCGGAGGAGCAGTGTGATCCACGATCCCGGCGCTGCTCCGCACGAGCGCCGCACCACCTGGTTCGGCCTCGCCGACGCCTCGGTGGCCCTCACGACGACCGTGAGCGCCGCGTCGCGCGCCGCCCAGGACACCCTCTACGCCTACCGGACCACCACCGACCCGCATGCCGCGTGGCACGTCGACATCACCGTCACCGAACCCTGCCACAGCCTCCTCGACGCCCCGCCCGATGTCGGCGACATCCGCGAGATCGGCCCCAGCAAGCTCACCGCCCGCCACATCACCGAGGGCGGACGGGAGGTGTTCTGGATCGACCGGCACCGCACCCTCGTCGTCCACGACTCCGCCTGGCGTGCGACGAGCGTCCACTGCGCCACTGACGACGCGGCGACCTACTTCGCCGCCCGCCTCGTCCGCCAGCTCATGACCGCCCAGCTCCTCGCCGCAGGCGCCGTCTACACCCACACCGCCGCGCTCGTCCACCGCGACTACGGCATCCTGATCGCCGGCCATCCCGGCGCCGGCAAGACCACGGCCCTCGTCGCCGTGCTGCGCCGGCTCGGTGGAGCGTTCGTGACCAGCGACCGGCTCCTGCTCACCGCCGACAGGGACGACGGACTGCTCGGCTACGCCTGGCCCGCCCACCTCCGCGTCGGCGTCGGCACCCTGCTCGCGTACCCCGACCTCACCGGCCTCATCCCCACGGGCCTATCCGGGGACCCGGCCAACCTTCGCGCGAAACTGAGCATCGAGCCGCCCGACGTCCCACGCCTGTTACCCGCGGCCACGCTCACCGCCTGCTGCCGCCCCCACGTGATGATCTGGCCCCAGCTGTCTCCGTCCGCAGGAAGCGCCCGCTACGAGCGCATCCCTACGGGGACCGTCCACGCCACGCTGACCGGCAACCAGCTGTTCATGCACCGCCCCACTGCGGGCGCCAGCTCCCACGTCAATCACTGGCTCGCCCCGACGCCCCCGGCCCGCACGACGCAGACCAACCAGCGTGCCATCGTTGCCACCCTCGCTCGGACCGTGCCCTGCTACGCGCTGGTGGCCCGCCCGGACCCCGCCACGCTCGCCGACACCGTCACCGCCATCCTCGACGACGCCGAAGCAGTCACC
>NZ_CDWWEW010000055.1:0-5364 GCF_977966315.1 Frankia sp. CeRuru1 | reverse complement strand
GAGGACCTTCTCCTGGAGGCGGTGTGCGTGCCCGCTCCCGTCGAGCAGCTGCACGCGACGGTCCGGCCGCTGCTGACCGCGCCCGCACTGCACTGGGGCGCCCTGCTCGCCACCGCCATCGAGCACAAGGTGCTGTGCCTGCTCGCCGACACCCTCACCACCACCGGCCTGGCAGACGAGGTACCTCGGGCGTTCCGCCGCTTCCTGGCCTCCGTCCTGCGCGCCAGCCGGCACAAGACCGCCGTCCACCGCGCGCAGGCCGCCGCCCTCACCGACGCCGCGGCCCGCCACCACGTCGCCCTCGCAGCCGTCAAAGGCATCGCTCTGGAATCCCAGCTATACGGAGGACGCGGCGCCCGCGAGTTCAGCGACATCGACGTCCTCGTCGCCCCGGACCAGGCCGGCGCCTTCCGCCGTGCCCTGCGCCTGCTCGGCTACCAGCCCGGACGCTACGACCCGACCACCCACCGCGTCGCCCTCGACGATCCGACGTCAGCGACCTACACCCGCCTGCACGACGATCTCGTCGCCCCCTGCACGGCCGTCGACATCATCACCGACCTGCCCCGGCCCGCGGCCGTTCCCCCTGAACTGGTGGCGAGCATGCTCGATCGCCGGCGGTCCCAGCCCCTTCCTGGCTACCCGCAGGTCGACCTGCCCGTCCTCGACCCCCTCGATCACCTCACCGTCGTGCTCCTGACCGCGCGGCGTAAGAGCGATTCGGGCAGGCCAGTCTCCTGGCGCACGCGCGCCGACGCGCTGCGCCTGGCCCAAGCGAATCCGCAGCTCGGTCCCGCGGCTCAGATCTCGGCGGCCGGAGATGTCCGCGGTCTCGACGGCCTGTGGGACCTGTGCCGCCCCGACGGGCGATGGGTACCCACGGCAGGCAGCTGACGCTGTCCCGACAGGGAAGGATCTTGATGATCGTGCAGCTGGCTGGTCTCCCCGGAACCGGGAAGAGCACGCTCGCCGCCGAACTCGGCCGGCACCTGTCCGCCGCTGTCCTCGGCAAGGACCACATCCGCCACGCCCTGTTCACCAACCCCTATCTCACCTACAGCCGTGCCCAGGACGACCTGTGCATCGACGTCGCCCACCAGGCCGCCGCCCACCTGATCGGTGAGGGGATCGCCCCCGCCGTCGTGCTCGACGGCCCGACCTGCCACCGCGCCGGTCAGATCAGCCGGGTCGCCCACCTCGCCGACCGCCTCGGACGCCCCCTGCGCGTCATCGAGTGCGTCTGCCCGCCGGCCGTCGCGCACGCACGTCTCGCCCGCGACCACGCCGAGGGCACGCATCCCGCGGCCGACCGCACGGTCGCCCTCTACCAGCGGATTCGCGCGAACGCGGTCCCCATCCCGGAACCGAAGATCGTCATTGCTACGGACACCGAGCTGGCGACCGTCGTCGCGCGCTGCCTCGACCGACTCAGCCTCACCTCCGGCGCCGCGCCCAGGTGAGCGCGGCACACCTCACCTATCGCGAAGCAGCACCCGAACGCGGTCCAGCTGGACGGAGAACTCCAGGACCCGCCGTTCCCGCTGCTTCCACAGCACCGCCAGCCACCGCAACGCACACGTCCGCTGGGCTGCGCGGAACCTCGGCATCAGCTGACCAGCGACCCCGAGCGCCGTGACCACGTCCGACCACACCCGGTCGTCGACCTCACGGGCACTGATGTGCTCGACGAGATCGGCGGCGTCGAACGCCAGATCGCTCCACCCACAGAACTCGAAGTCGACGCAGCGCGAAACCTCCCCGTCCCACAGCCAGTTGACGAGGTTCCCGTCACCCCGCGAGAAGATCCGCGTCGCAGGGCGGGCGAGCGTCTCCGCGTCCCCGCTGTCCCGCCACACGCCCAACAGCCGTCGCAGGTCCAGCGTCAGCGGGTCGTCCGGCTGCACGTCGAGCTGACCGGGCCACACCTCGGTCAGTCTCGCCACGTAGTGCGCCGCGGAGTCGACGCGGGGCAGCCTCTCGAAGCCGGTCTCCCACGGGACTTCGTGGATCGGCCGCAGCGTCGCGGCCAGCCCTGCCAGGGCCACCTCACGCGCCGCCGACTCGGCCAGGTCAGGGATGCACGTACCTGGCAACATGGTCATCGCGACGACAGGCTGCGCGTCGTGCTGATCCCACCACAACGGTCGCGGCACGTTCGGCACAGCGTGCTTATCGAGCAGTGAGAGCGCCCGCCATTCCCGCTCCGCCCGCTGCCGGTCATCGACCCGGTACGCCTTCACGCACACCTCGTCGCCCTGCGGGTCCCACCAGGCGAAGACGTGGTTGTTCCGGCCGCCGGCCAACGGCCGAAGACCGAGGCGGTGCAGGCCCTCGACGCGTTCCGGACCGTCGACCAGGAGACATCTGCGCAGGTCGTCTGCCAGCCGCGGAGGCGTCGGGGAAGGTGTCATCGTCGGCGCTTCAGACAGTGACGGCTTCACAGCACACGAAGCCTACGGGCGAGGGTCACCCGCCGCGCGGACGGGCTCACGCCCGTGTGGAAGTCCCCTTCGCCGGCCGCTTCAGCTGTGCGGCGACCGCCTCCCAGACGGCCGCATGCACGGCCTCCGGCGCCCGCCCGGCCGTCGTCACCCTGACCATGCCGGCATCGCGTGCTGCGAATTCCTGATAGGCAAGGTCCACGAACGTCAGGTACGCGCGCTGCTCGCCCGTCCACCGCCTCCCGTCACGGGCCTCCGCCCGAGCGATCGTCTCGCCCACCGGCGCCGACAGCCACAGCACGACGTCCGCCCGACGCCCGGCAAGGCGTCCCAACCCGTCGAGCCAGGAGACAGCCTCGTCCACCTCCACCGCGTGCTGCCGGATCAGGGACGCAAGCCCGTACGAGAACATGGTGTGCACACCACGGTCCTCGATCACCACATCGTGGCGCTCCAGCACAGGCTCGATCCGCGTCGCCACGATGTCCGCGCGCACCGCCGCCGCCAACAGGCACTCGGTGACCACGTCCCCGTGGCGCAGGAACGGATCGTCCGAGGACGAGAAGATCTCCACAAGCGTCGTCCCGACATCGTCGGTGTCGAGCGTGGCGAGATCCGGAAGATAGGCGACCGCGAGACCTTCACCGCGAAGACGGTGCTCCAGCAGACGGCCCTGCGTCGACTTCCCCGACCCGGGAAGACCCTCCAGACTGACGAGCACCCCACCACCTCCGATCACGGTGGACGACCCTCGAAAGAAGCACGCGGCAGCGCCCTCTTCCCAGCAAGGAGTCGCCGACGAACTGCTGATGACGATAATGTCGCCGCACCTCGCCGAACGGGTCACGGCGCTCGACGACTCTGGCTGACGGCAGGAGGCTCGCGTACAACGTCATGCCGCGACCGGCGCGGCGCCGCAGTTCCTGGACGAGCAGGCCCTGCAACCGCACTCCTTGTTGCGGCCGGCCCAGTGCGACACGGGAGAAATTCTCCGTACATGGTACGAGCACAAAGACATCGAGCATGCTCAGATCAACCTGCTCCTCCGCTAGCGGCGCTCTGGCCAGGATGGCGGGTAAGCGACCGCCCGCGTTCCCGGACGCAGAAGCAGAGGCATGGGTGGTGCCGGCCTGCCCCTGACTCCGTCCAAAAGACGATCAAGGCTGGGTGTCGGTGGGAGCGGCCGAACGGATCAGAGGGTTCGAGCCGAACATAACCGGCTCGTCGATGCTGTTGTCGCAGGTCAGTGGCACTGCACTGGCCCGAAGCGGATGTTCGCACTGCGGGGAATGACTGGCCTGCCGCCGGTTGGGAAGCTGAGGGCGTTCAGCGTCGGCGCGGCCAGCTCGCCGTCACGATCGCGGCGACTGCTGACTCAGTCGTCGAGGCGCCTACGTCGAGAAGGATCTGATGACCGCCCATTCTCCGCCTCATTCAACCGTTGATACCGAGGTGCAGCCGGGCACCGGCGAGATCTGCACACCTACTGCCGAGCCTGTCGTCTTCACCGACGGGCACCATTTCAGGCTGGCAGCTCCGCTGGATCTAGGCGCGGTGGCAACCGTGGCGACCGGTCCGCTGTCGGTGATCCTTCAGGTCACGAAGCGGTGCAACTTCGACTGCTCGTTCTGCTCCGAGACGTTGCAGGAACCCGATCCCACGCTCGCCGCACTGGAGCGGATACGGGACAACCTCGCCGGGGTGCCCCGGGTATTCCTGTCCGGTGGCGAGCCGTTGCTGCGCCGGGACTTCGTGGACATCGTCGACATGTTCGCCGGGACGGTCATCGGCGTGCCGACCAACGCGACCCGCGGCCTTCAGCACGCAGCCCACCTGTCTGGGAAGATCGCCTTCGTCAACGTCGGCCTGGAGGGTCCGCGGGCGACGACGAACCGGGTCCGCGGGGACTACGAAGCGGTGATGGCCGGGGTGCGGGCGTTCCAAGACGCGGGACTGTCGTTGTCGCTGTCGGCGGTAGTCTACCGCTCGACGCTGGCCGCGTTGCCGTTCACCTACCAGATCGCCGATCTGCTGGACGCTGGAAAGCTCAAGCTGATCCTGCCGTTGAAGAAGGGCAACGCGCTCGACCTCGCCGACCATGAGTTCATCAGCCTGGACGAGGCCACGGCGACGTTCGAGCGGCTGGCCGAGCTGCGGACGGTGCACGACTGGCGGCCGGCACTGCGGCTGACGGCCTGGACTCCGGACACCGAAGGCCACATGATCGTGGTCAGTCCGCGGGGGCTGGCGAGTGCCTGGCCGGTCTACGACGCCCCCGACCTGCTCGAACCGCTAGGTAACCTGCTCGACGAGCCGATCGCGGCGATCTGGGCGCGGTACCGGTTCCAGCGCAACCACTACGCCAAATACCTGGGGCGCTCGATCCGCACCCTCACCCGCGCCGAGCGACCACCGTCCGGACGTCCTTTGCTGCCCATCAACCATGCGTGAGGCGACGAACCTGGGTTGGGCCGACGCGCCGTTCGGCGCCGAACGGCGGCCGTTCGCTGAACGCACCCCGCTGCTGGCCGCGTTCACCGTCCTGACCCGCCCCGCGCCGGCCGCTATGGGAGCGGTGTACCTGCGGCTACCGCGGGGCCGCACCCTGGCAGTGACCGAAACGACGTTGCGGTTCGGCTTTCACGCCGTCGCGGCCGAGCAACCGGCCGAAACCCTCATCGTTGCTGCCAGGCTCGATGCCCTGCTGGTGCAGGCCCGGCGCCGGGCGGCGATCCTCGCCGGCCACCGGTTCGCCGACGACCTCACGAGACTCGCCGCCACCGACGCACCCACCCGGGGAATCACCGCCCTCGCCGCCGCCTGGCCGGGCCAGACCGCACAGCCCGGTCTCGCCCGTCTCCACGACACGGCACTCGGCCCCACCCCGGCCGCGCTGCACGAGGTCTGCGCTGCCGTCCACCTC
>NZ_CDWWEW010000054.1:0-18755 GCF_977966315.1 Frankia sp. CeRuru1 | reverse complement strand
GTGTGGGTCCGCCGCCCGGACTCGTGAGGACGACGACTGGAACGCGGGGAAGCGGACCGCGAGGAATACGTCTTCACGAGGTCCGTGACACTGACTGCCAGGATCTCGGCCACCTTGCGATCCTACGGACATCGCGGGTCGGGCGGAGGGCCGGTCCGCCCCCGGCACGAGGCTTCGGCCGGGTGGAACGGGCACCACCGGGCGGCCGCGACCCAGCCCCGTTGCTAGCCCCGTTGCTGCTGCGGCGGGCGGACGGGCAGTGCCCGGCGGCGCCCGCCGACCGCCACCGGCTCGCCCGGCTCTACCAACGCCCCCCAGGCGCCCAGCCGCTCGTACAGCATCGCCGGCGTGGTGCTGTAGAGCCGGGACAAGGACTGCAGGTCGGAGCGACGCAGCCGCAGGACGTCGCGTGAACTGTCCGACCGCAGGACCTGCACGATGGCGATCCAGCGCCGCAGCGGTCCGGTGCGGGTCGGGGGCAGCTTGCGCAGCCGGCGCAGGTCGATGACCAGCGGCGGCAGATGGTCGGTCTCGCGGCGATCGGCGGCCGGCGGTACCAGCAGCGTCGCGGGAACGTCGTACAGCTCGGCGAGCTCGACCAGTCGATGCACGCGTAGGGTCCGAGAGCCTCGCTCGTAGGCGCCCAGGGTCCCGGCAGTCCACCGGCCATGCGTGCGCTCCTGGACGTCCAGCAGCGACAAGCCACGCCGGTTGCGCGCCGCGCGAAGCCGGCGGCCGAGCTCCAGGGCGTAGTCCGCCTCGGTCACGGTCTCCGTCCGGGTCAAGGTCGACAGGAGACGCCAACCGCCCCCTGTGACAGATTGTCAGGCCTCGGTCCGTCTGGCAGCCGGTTCGACCAAGAAGCCGCGAGGGAACGTGGCCCTGGCGTGGTCCCGCGGTCGCGGGGCGCAATCCGGGAATCGCGACAGTGTTTTTGTTTTTCCGGCCGCGCCAGCCCCGTCAGCCCGGTCGGCCGGTCAGTCCCGGTCGGCGTCGTCGGCGTCCTTGGCCCAGTCCCGGGCCCGGTCCACGGCGCGCAGCCATCGCCGGTAGGACCGGTCCCGTTCGGCCCGGGACAGCCTCGGCCGGTACCGCTCGGCGCTGCGCCGATGCCCGGCGAGCTCCTCGCGGTCGGCGAAGAACCCGGTCGCGAGCCCCGCGAGGTAGGCCGAACCGAGCGCGGTCGTCTCGATGTTGTCCGGGACGTCGAGCTCGACGCCGAGCAGGTCGGCCTGGAACTGCATGAGCCAGCGGTTGCGGGCGGCCCCGCCGTCGGCCCGCAGCTCGCGCACCGGGAAGCCCGCGGCACCCATCGCCTCGACGACGTCCCGGGTGCGGTAGGCGATGCCCTCGAGCACCGCGCGGACGACGTGCGCCCGGGTGGTCCCCCGGGTGATCCCGAGCAGTGCGCCGCGGGCGCGGGGATCCCAGTGAGGGGCGCCGAGGCCGGCGAGCGCCGGGACGAAGTAGACGCCGTCGTTGCCGGTCAGGGAGGCGGCCAGGTCGGCGGTCTCGGCGGCATCCCGGATGATCCCCAGGGAGTCCCGCAGCCAGTCGACGGCGGCACCGGTGGACAGGACCGCCCCCTCCAGCGCGTACCGCACCGGTTCGCCGTCGAGCTGGAACGCCGCGGTCCGCAGCAGCGTCGACTGCGGCGCCGGCAGGGCCGAGCCGGTGTTCACCAGTACGAAGGAACCGGTGCCGTAGGTGTTCTTGGCCTGGCCGGGTTCGAAGCAGCCCTGGGCGAACAGAGCGGCCTGCTGGTCGCCGATCACGGCCGCCACCGGGATCCGCACGCCGAGGAAGGCGTCCGGATCGGTCTCGGCGTAGACCCGCGAGCTCGGCGCGACAGCGGGCAGCACCTCGGCGGGAACGCCCAGCAGATCGAGCATCTCCGGGGACCAGCTCGCGGCGGCGAGGTCGAGCAGCAGGGTGCGGGAGGCGTTCGTGACGTCGGTGACGTGCGCGGCCCCGGCGGTCAGCTTCCAGACCAGCCAGGAATCGACGGTGCCGAAGGCGATCTCCCCCCGGCCGGCGCGCCGGCGCAGCCCGGGGTCGTCGTCCAGGATCCAGCCGATCTTGGTGCCGGAGAAGTAGGGGTCGAGCACCAGCCCGGTGCGTTCCCCCACCGCACCCGCGTGCCCCTCGGCGGTGAGGCGTTCGCAGACCGCGGCCGTCCGCCGGTCCTGCCACCCGATGGCCGGGTGGACCGGGGCGGAGGTCCGTCGGTCCCACAGCACGGTGGTCTCGCGCTGGTTGGTGATGCCGAGGGCGGCGAGCTCCCCGGCCCGGCGGCCGCAGCCGGCCAGCGCCGCGGCGACGGTGTCGACGACGCTGCGCCAGAGCTCGTCCGGATCCTGCTCGACCCAGCCCGGCCGGGGGAACCGGGGCCGGATCCCGGTGTAGCCGCGGCCGACGACCACCCCGTCCCGGTTGAGCAGGCAGACCGTGGTCCCGGTGGTCCCCTGGTCGACCGCCGCCACCAGGGATCCGCGTGCCGGCACGCTCATCTCGTTCCTCCCGCCCACGGGCCGCTGACGCATGGTAAGGGACGCATGGTAGGGGAGCGGTGCACGGTGAGGAGAAGGATGCGGGGAAGGAAGGATAGATAGAAAGGTATAGATAGGGGAGAGGTGAGGCGGGCCCGGCGTGCCGGGAACGGCGGCTCAGCCGAGGTTGGACAGGTCGACGACGTCGCCGGGCGGGGTGCCGGCTGCGGGCGTCCCGTAATCGTCGAAGGTGATCTCCTTGGTGGAGCGGCCGGCGACGACCACCTTCAACGGGTACCCGGGTCCGGTGTTGGCCGCCCAGAAGGCCGTTCCGTCGGGGCTCGCGGCCCGGACGGCCTGGGTGCCGGCCAGCTTCTCGGTTCGCACCGGGCCGGACAGCCCGACGACGTAGCTGGTCAGTGACGCGGCGAGCCGGTCGAGGGTGAAGTAGCTGTACTTCGCGGCGTCGGCGGGGGCCAGGCGGACCCAGCGGTCGGCGAGGAGGCTTCCGGCCGCGGCGTCACCGGTCCCCTCGTAGTAGGCGCGGCCGCGGTGGACGTAGGTGTCGTCTTTGATCTTGATGATCTGGGTCCGCTGATCGTACTCGTCGATGGTGCCACGGGTGACCGTGCCGGACATCACCAGGTCGTAACGGGCGGGGGCGTCCGAGTGCGGGTCGGCCTCGGTGCCGACGACGTGGACGCCGGTCGCGGCGCGCAACGCCTTCAGGGTGCGCGTGCCGACCTCGCCGGCCGGCAGCTTCTCCAGCCCGTTGCTCTTCTCCCCGTCGCCGCTACAGGCCGCCGAGGCCGCGAGCAGGAGAGTCAGCCCGAGGGAGAGCAGCGCCCGCCGGACTCCGCCGCGCCACAGTTGTGACCGCATCCGCCCGTCGCCTCCCGCCTGAGATCGTCTCCGGGTCGGTGGTGGCCGGGCGCGGCCGCGTGCCGCGGCCGCGTGCCGCGACCGCCGGCCCGCTGGTGTGCCCATCCGATGTGCCGACCCGGGGTGCGCGCCCGGGTGGGCGCGCAGGTACGGCAGTGGGCGCAAGTCTGGCATTCCGCCGCCCGTGGTCGCCGGTCGGGTACGGCCCGTGGGTATCCGTTGTGTGATCACGTCCGGCGAGTGTGATCTGCGTCATTGCTGTGACGAAGATTGCCCCGTTGGGCTGTCGTTCCGGCGACCCCGGTTCGACCGCGTCCGGGAAATAGGGCACACTGGTGTTGTGAAATACGACCACGACGGGGCGAGCGGGACGGCGGACGGCCGTACCCGCGACCGGGTCGTGCGTCTGCTCCTGGAGGGCGGCTCGGCCACGGCGGCTGAGCTGTCCCGTCAGCTCGGGGTCTCCCCGGCGGCTATCCGCAGGCATCTCGATGCCATGGTCGCGGATGGCATCATCACGCCCACGGAGAGCCGGTCCCGGGGGCCGCGTGGCCGGGGACGCCCGGCCCGGCGTTACGCGCTCACCGAGGCCGGCCATCATGCCGGTCCCAGCGCCTACTCCGATCTCGCGGCCGGTGCGCTGCGCTTCCTGGCCGAGGTGGGTGGCGCGAGCGCGGTCACTCAGTTTGCCGACACCCGCGCCGTCGACCTGGAGCGGCGGGTGCGCGAGGCGGTCGTGGCGGCGGAGCCGGCGGATCGTCCGGCGGTGCTCGCCGAGGCGATGACCGCCGCCGGGTACACCGCGAGCGTCTCCGCGCTGCCCACCGGTCTGCAGATCTGCCAGCACCACTGCCCGGTCCAGTTCGTCGCGGAGCGTTTCCCGGCGTTGTGCGACGCCGAGACCGCGGTGCTGGCCCGCGTGCTCGACACCCACGTGCAGCGCCTGGCGACGATCGCGCACGGCGACGGCGTCTGCACGACTCACATCCCCGCGGGTCAGATCCCCGCGAGCCACCCCGCCGTGAGCCACCCCGCCGCGGGCACGGCTTCGCGTGCTCGGTCCGATCGGACCGGGCCCGACCAGAACGGGCCCGGGAAGGACGGCTCCGCTCGGGTGCTGCCTGATTCCGCCGTGGCCGGATCCGGCCCGGCCCGGCCCGCGTCCCTGGCCTGTCCACCATTCTCGTCTTCGGAGGGTTCCGCCCTATGACCACCTCTGCCGAGACCGCCCTGGAAGGCCTTGGTTCCTATCGGTTCGGATGGGCTGACACCGACGCCTACGCCGCCGACGTGGAGCGCGGCCTGTCCGAGGCGGTTGTCCGCGGCATCTCGGCCAAGAAGTCCGAGCCGTCGTGGATGACCGACCTGCGCCTCAAGGGGCTGCGGCTGTTCGAGCGCAAGCCCATGCCGACCTGGGGTGCCGACCTGTCGGGCATCGACTTCGACAACATCAAGTACTTCGTCCGCTCCACCGAGAAGCAGGCCGAGGAGTGGGAGGACCTGCCCGAGGACATCCGGGCGACCTACGACCGCCTCGGCATCCCCGAGGCGGAGAAGCAGCGCCTCATCGCCGGGGTCGCCGCACAGTACGAGTCCGAGGTCGTTTACCACAAGATCCGTGAGGACCTCGAGGAGCAGGGTGTCATCTTCCTGGACACCGACTCCGGGCTGCGTGAGCACCCGGAGCTGTTCCAGGAGTACTTCGGCTCGGTGATCCCGGTCGGGGACAACAAGTTCGCCGCGCTGAACACGGCGGTGTGGTCGGGCGGATCCTTCATCTATGTGCCGCCGGGCGTGCGGGTCGAGATCCCGCTGCAGGCCTACTTCCGGATCAACACCGAGAACATGGGCCAGTTCGAGCGGACGCTGATCATCGTCGACGAGGGCGCCTACGTGCACTACGTCGAGGGCTGCACGGCGCCGGTCTACTCGTCGGACTCGTTGCACTCGGCGGTCGTCGAGATCGTCGTGAAGAAGAACGCGCGCTGCCGGTACACGACCATCCAGAACTGGTCGAACAACGTCTACAACCTGGTCACCAAGCGCGCCGCCTGCCACGAGGGCGGCACCATGGAGTGGATCGATGGCAACATCGGTTCCAAGGTGACGATGAAGTACCCGGCCGTGTGGCTGCTCGGCGAGCACGCCACGGGCGAGGTGCTCTCCATCGCCTTCGCCGGTGCCGGTCAGCACCAGGACGCGGGCGCGAAGATGGTGCACGCCGCGCCCCGCACCTCCTCGACGATCGTCTCCAAGTCGGTGGCCCGCGGCGGCGGGCGGACGTCCTACCGCGGGCTCGTCCAGATCAACGAGGGCTCGTCGGCCTCCCGGTCGACGGTCAAGTGCGACGCGTTGCTCGTCGACACGGTGAGCCGCTCGGACACCTACCCCTACGTCGACGTGCGCGAGGACGACGCCTCCATCGGGCACGAGGCGAGCGTCTCCAAGGTCGGCGAGGACCAGCTGTTCTACCTGATGAGCCGGGGCCTGTCCGAGGAAGAGGCGATGGCGATGGTCGTGCGTGGCTTCGTCGAGCCGATCGCCCGGGAGCTGCCCATGGAGTACGCCCTCGAGCTCAACCGCCTCATCGAGCTGCAGATGGAAGGTGCGGTCGGCTGATGGTCGTCATCGACGCCACCGGTCGGCCCCCGGCCGCCTCCGGTGCCGTACCCCGTCCCGTACGGTCCCGTAACCCGCTCGACCACGCCGTGCCCACCGGACGCGAGGAGGCGTGGCGGTTCACCCCGCTGCGCCGGCTGCGCGGACTGCCGACCGGCCCCGAGGCCGACGGCAAGGTCTCCGTGTCGGTCACGGCGCCCGCGGGGGTCGAGGTGGAGCAGCTCGCCGTCGGCGACGCCCGGATCGGCCGGGTGCTGACCCCGGCCGATCGGGTGGCTGCCTTCGCCCTGACCCGGTCGGCGGGCGCGCTCGCCGTCACCGTCCCGGCCGAGGCCGCGCTCACCGAGCCGGTGGTCGTGCACCTGCACGGTGAGAGCCCCAGGTCCCCGGCCGGGTTCGTCGCGACGAGCGGCGACGGCGGGCGGCGCGGCTCCCCGGGCGGGGTGGCCTACGGTCACGTCCTCGTCGAGGTGGGCCCGTTCGCGTCCGCCACCGTGGTGCTCGACCATACCGGCAGCGCCACCTACGCCGGCAACGTCGAGGTGTACGTGGGGCACGGCGCCTCGCTCACCTTCATCACCCTGCAGGACTGGGACGACGACGCCGTGCACCTCGGCGCGCACGCCTACTCGCTGGGGCGCGACGCCCGGCTGCGCTCGTTCACCATCACCCTCGGCGGTGACCTGGTGCGCCTCAACCCGACCGTGGACTACCGCGGGCCTGGCGGCGACGCCGAGCTCTACGGCGTGTTCTTCACCGACGCCGGCCAGCACCAGGAGCACCGGCTGCTCGTCACGCACGAGCCGCGTTCCTGCCGCAGCCGGGTCACCTACAAGGGCGCGCTGCGCGGGGACGCCGCCCACGCGGTGTGGATCGGCGACGTCCTCATCGGCGCCGACGCCGTGGGCACGGACACCTACGAGCTCAACCGCAATCTCGTGCTCACCGACGGCGCGCGGGCCGACTCGGTCCCGAACCTGGAGATCCTCACCGGTGAGGTCGCCGGTGCCGGTCACGCCAGCGCCACCGGCCGGTTCGATGACGAGGCGCTGTTCTACCTGCAGTCGCGGGGGATCTCGCCCGAGGAGGCCCGCCGGCTCGTGGTGCACGGCTTCTTCGCCGAGATCATCGACCGGATCGACGTGCCGGAGCTGCGGGAGCGCATCATGACCAAGGTCGCCGGCGAGCTGTCGGCGGAGGTGGGCGGATGACGACCGCGACCGGCGGTTCTGCCGCGGGCGGCTCCTCGGTCGCCCCGCGGTGGCACCGGGTGTGTGCCGCCGCGGACCTCGCCGAGGGCAGCGCGATCGGCACCGAGATCGAGGGTGTGCCGGTGTGCGTGGTGCGGTCGGGCGGGGCGGTTTACGCCGTGCGCGACGAGTGCTCGCACGCCGACGTGATGCTCTCCCAGGGCGAGGCCGAGGACGGCAAGATCGAGTGCTGGCTGCACGGGTCCCAGTTCGACCTGGCCAGCGGCGTCCCGCTGAGCCTGCCGGCGATTGAGCCGGTGCCCACGTACGCAGTGACCGTCGACGGCGACGACGTGCTCGTCGACGTTACCCATCCAAACGTTACACATTCGAACCCGGAACGAGGGTGACGGCAGCGGTGTCCACACTGGAGATCCGCAATCTGCATGTCTCGGTGGAGACGGACGGCGAGGGCACGCGCGAGATCCTGCGCGGGGTGGACCTGACCGTCCGCAAAGGCGAGACGCACGCGATCATGGGGCCGAACGGGTCGGGCAAGTCGACGCTGTCCTATGCGATCGCGGGCCATCCCAAGTACACGGTCACCGAGGGCAGCATCACGCTCGACGGCGAGGACGTCCTCGCGATGAGCGTCGACGCCCGGGCCCGGGCCGGGATCTTCCTGGCGATGCAGTACCCGGTGGAGATCCCCGGGGTCTCGGTGTCGAACTTCCTGCGCTCCTCGGTCACGGCCGTGCGCGGCGAGGCGCCGAAGCTGCGGACCTGGGTCAAGGAGGTCAAGACCTCCATGGCCGCGCTCGAGATGGACCCGGCGTTCGCCGAGCGCAACGTCAACGAGGGCTTCTCCGGCGGCGAGAAGAAGCGTCACGAGATCCTGCAGATGGCGTTGCTCAAGCCGAGGATCGCCGTGCTGGACGAGACCGACTCCGGCCTCGACGTCGACGCGCTGCGCATCGTCTCCGGAGGCATCGAGTCGGTGCGGGCCAAGGGGGAGACGGGCATCCTGCTCATCACCCACTACACCCGCATCCTGCGCTACATCCGTCCCGAGTTCGTCCACGTCATGGCGGCGGGGCGGATCGTCGACGAGGGCGGCCCGGAACTGGCCGCCGTGCTGGAGGAGTCCGGCTACGACCGCTACGCCAAGGGTGGCGGCGCGGCCACGCCGGCCGGCGCGGGAGCGGTGTCATGACGCTGACCGACGCGGCCGTGCGCCTGGGGCCCGGACCCCGGCTCGTTGGCGGGTTCGACGTCGAGCAGGTCCGCCGGGACTTCCCCGCCCTGGCCCGCACGGTGCACGACGACCGGCCGCTGGTCTACCTCGACAGCGCCGCCACCTCGCAGAAGCCGCTGGCGGTGCTCGACGCCGAGCGGACCTACTACGAGCTGCACAACGCCAACGTGCACCGCGGCCTCCACGTGCTGGCCGAGGAGGCCACCGGGCTGTACGAGGCCTCCCGGGACAAGGTCGCCGCCTTCATCGGGGCGGGCGACCGCCGGGAGGTGGTGTTCACCAAGAACTCCTCGGAGGCGCTGAACCTCGTCGCCTACGCGATGAGCAACGCCGGGGCCGCCGGCGCCGAGGCGGAGCGGTTCCGGGTCGGCCCGGGTGATGAGATCGTCGTCACCGAGATGGAGCATCACTCCAACCTCGTGCCGTGGCAGATGCTGGCCCGGCGCACCGGGGCGACGCTGCGCTGGATCGGGCTGACCGACGACGGCCGGCTCGACCTGAGCAACCTCGATGCAATCATCACCGAGCGGGCGAAGGTCGTCGCCTTCGTCCACCAGTCGAACATTCTCGGCACGATCAACCCGGTCGCGCAGGTGGTGGCGCGGGCCCGCGAGGTCGGCGCGCTGACCGTGCTGGACGGCTCCCAGTCGGTGCCGCACAACCCGGTCGACGTCACCGATCTCGGGGTGGACTTCCTGGCCTTCACCGGGCACAAGATGTGCGCGCCCACCGGGGTCGGGGTGCTCTGGGGGCGCTACGAGCTGCTCGAGGTCATGCCGCCCTTCCTCGGCGGCGGCGAGATGATCGAGCTTGTCACCATGGAGGGTTCGACCTACGCGGCGCCGCCGCACCGGTTCGAGGCCGGCACCCCGATGATCGCCCAGGTGGTCGGGCTCGGCGCGGCCATCGACTACCTGACCGCGCTCGGCATGCCGGCTGTCGCCGAGCACGAGCACGCGGTGACAGCCTACGCGCTGGACGCCTTCGCCGAGGTGCCGGGGTTGCGGATCATCGGTCCGCCGACGGCGGACGCCCGCGGCGGGGCGATCTCCTTCGTGCTGCACGAGGACGACGGCCGGCCGATCCATCCCCACGACGTCGGACAGATCCTCGACGAGCGCGGCATCGCCGTGCGGGTCGGGCACCACTGCGCCCGGCCGGTCTGCCTGCGGTTCGGGGTACCTGCGACGACCCGCGCGTCATTCCACCTTTACACGACGACCGGTGAGGTCGACGCCCTGGTGGAAGGACTGCACGGGGTCCGGAGGTTCTTTCTGAGGTGAAACTCGACTCCATGTACCAGGAGATCATCCTGGACCACTACCGCAACCCGCTCCACCGGGGGCTGCGGGATCCCTTCGACGCCGAGGTGCACCACGTCAACCCGACCTGCGGCGACGAGGTGACCCTGCGGGTGAAGGTCTCGGACGGGGTCGTCGAGGACGTCTCCTACGAGAGCGAGGGCTGTTCGATCAGTCAGGCGTCGGCGAGCGTCATGAGTGATCTCGTGATCGGCAAGCCGGTCGACGCGGCGCTGAAGCTCGAACGCGAGTTCCTGGCGCTGATGCAGTCGCGGGGCACCGTCGAGGGTGACGAGGACGTGCTGGAGGACGCCGTGGCGTTCGCCGGCGTCTCCAAGTACCCCGCCCGGGTGAAATGTGCCCTGCTGTCCTGGATGGCGTGGAAGGACGCGACCGCCAAGGCGATGGATCCGAGCGTCGCCGGGGCCGGTGCCGCCGCATCCACCTCTGTCGCGTTCCCCCGCGTCGCCCCCCTCGACGTACCCGAGCAGGAGAAGCCATGAGCGAGACGGTGACCGAGACGCGCTCGACCGAGACGGGAGAAACCGCCGAGGCGGCGGACCAGCCCGCCGGGGTCCCGAAGCCGCTGCTGGACCCGGACCCGACGGGACCGGGCGCCCCGCCGGAGCTCGCCAGCTTCGAGGACATCGAGGAGGCGATGCGCGACGTCGTCGACCCCGAGCTCGGCATCAACGTTGTCGACCTCGGCCTCGTCTACGGCATCCACGTCGCCGACGACAACACCGTCACCCTCGACATGACGCTGACCTCGGCGGCCTGCCCGCTCACCGACGTCATCGAGGACCAGACCCGCTCCGCCCTGGTCGATGGCCCGGACGGGCTGGCCGCGGATGTGACCATCAACTGGGTCTGGATGCCGCCGTGGGGACCGGACAAGATCACCGACGACGGTCGCGAGCAGCTGCGCGCGCTCGGCTTCAACGTCTGACGGCCGCCGGCCGCCGGCTGCCGGGCCGCCCGCCCTCGGGCTGCCGTCCACCCTCGGCCCACCGGATGAACAACCGGTGGGGTTCACGCAACATACGGCTGGCTACCCAGCAACCACCGCTCACTCCGCCCGTGTCCGCCCGCCAGGCTTGTAGGGTCGGAACCAGGCGATCGGCGTCGTCATCGGCCCATTTCGGCGGGACTTCCCGCATCGTGACGTGGTGTCCGGCCCCGCCGGTCGTTCGGAGATCGAGCCGGAAGACGGGAGCCTGTCTGTGCCGAGCCCGCGGGTCCTCGGTCTGGTGCTGGCCGGGGGTGCCGGACGGCGGCTGGCGCCGCTGACCGCGGACCGGGCGAAGCCCGCCGTCCCCTTCGGTGGGCTGTACCGCCTGATTGACTTCGTGCTGTCCAACCTGGTGAACGCGGGCTACCTGCGCATCGCGGTCCTGACCCAGTACAAGAGCCACAGCCTCGACCGGCACATCACGACGACGTGGCGGATGAGCAACCTGCTCGGCAACTACGTCACGCCGGTGCCGGCGCAGCAGCGGCTGGGGCCGCGATGGTTCGCCGGCAGCGCCGACGCCATCCACCAGTCGCTGAACCTCGTCTACGACGACGCCCCGGACATCGTCGTGGTCTTCGGCGCGGACCACGTGTACCGGATGGACCCGCGGCAGATGGTCGCCCAGCATCTCGACAGCGGAGCCGGCGTCACCGTCGCCGGGCTGCGGGTACCGAGATCCGAGGGCCGGGAGTTCGGGGTTATCCAGACGGCGCCCGACGGCCGCACGATCGAGGCGTTCCTGGAGAAGCCCGCCGATCCGCCGGGTCTGCCGGGCAGCCCCGAGGAGACGTTCGCCTCGATGGGCAACTACGTCTTCTCGACGGACGTGCTGATCGACGCCCTGCGCAAGGACGCCGCCGACGAGGACAGCGTCCACGACATGGGCGGGAACATCATCCCGATGCTCGTGGCCCAGCGGGCGGCGGCGGTGTACGACTTCGCCGGCAACGTCGTCCCGGGCACGACGCTGCGTGACCGCGGCTACTGGCGCGACGTCGGCACCGTCGACTCGTACTTCGAGGCGCAGATGGATCTGTGCGCGCTCGACCCGGTGTTCAACCTCTACAACCGGGAGTGGCCGATCCTCACCAGCATCCCCTCGCTGCCACCGGCGAAGTTTGTGCACGATGGCCTGCAGCGCACCGGCACGGCCATGAACAGCATCGTCAGCAACGGAGTCATCATCTCCGGGGGCACGGTGCGCTCGTCGGTGCTGTCCCCGGGAGTGCGGGTGAACTCCTGGGCCGAGGTCGACCACACGGTGCTCCTGGACAACGTGGTCGTCGGCCGGGGGGCCGTCGTCCGCGACGCCATCCTGGACAAGAACGTGCACGTGCCGGCGGGCGCCCAGGTCGGGGTGGACAAGGACCGGGACCGCGCCCGCGGCTACACCGTGAGCGAGCAGGGCGTCACCGTCGTCGGCAAGGGCATCACGATCGCCGACTGAACCGGCCGCCATCCCCCTATCCGCCCGCACCCGTCCCGTCACGGCACCGTTGGGAGAGACCGCACATGCGCGTCGCCATGCTCACCCGGGAGTACCCCCCGGACGTCTACGGCGGGGCGGGTGTGCACGTCGAGTACCTGAGCCGGGAGCTCGCCCGGCTGGTCGACCTCACCGTCCACCGCGAGGGGCCGGCGCCGGGCGGTGGGTCGCCGGGCGGTGGGCCCGCGGGTGCGGTGCCGTCGACCGGTGCCGTCGACCGACCGGTGGTCGAGAGGGCGGGTGCCCCGGGCGTCGCCGCGGTCGCGGCGCACCGGAGCTGGGCCGCGCTCGCCGACGCGAACGACGCGCTGCGGACCGTGTCGATGGACCTGTCCATGGCCGCCGCGGCGGCCGGCGCGGACGTGATCCACTCGCACACCTGGTACGCGAATCTCGGTGGCCATCTCGCCGCGCTGCTCGGCGGCGTCCCGCACGTGATGACCTCGCACTCGCTGGAGCCCCGGCGTCCCTGGAAGGCCGAGCAGCTGGGCGGGGGCTACCGGGTGTCGTCCTGGTGCGAGCGGGTCGCGATCGAGTCGGCGGCCGCCGTGGTCGCGGTCAGCGCGGGCATGCGCGCGGACATCCTCGATGCCTACCCGGCGGTCGATCCGGCCCGCGTGCACGTCATCCGCAATGGCATCGACACCGACGAGTACCGTCCGGACACCGCGACCGACGTGCTGGAACGCCACGGGGTGGACCCAGGCCGGCCGACGGTGATCTTTGTGGGGCGGATCACCCGGCAGAAGGGGCTGCCGGTGCTGCTGCGGGCGGCGGCGGCGATCGACCCCCGGGCGCAGCTCGTGCTCTGTGCCGGCGCCCCGGACACCCCTGCGCTGTTCACGGAGATCACCGACCTGGTCGAGGGCCTGCGCGCCGGCCGCGACGGCGTGGTCTGGCTGCCCGGGATGCTGACGAAGCCGGAGGTGATCCAGCTGCTCAGCCATGCCACCGTGTTCGTCTGCCCGTCGGTCTACGAGCCGCTCGGCATCGTCAACCTGGAGGCGATGGCGTGCGGCACCGCGGTCGTCGCCTCCCGGGTCGGTGGCATTCCCGAGGTCGTCGACGACGGCGTCACCGGTCTGCTGGTGCCGCCCGACGACCCCGGCGCGCTGGCCGGGGCCGTCAACGAGGTGCTCGCGGACCCGGTCCGGGCGGCCGCGATGGGCCACGCGGGCCGGGACCGGGCCGTCACCGAGTTCGGCTGGGCTGCGATCGCCGAGCGCACCGCCCGGCTGTACGCGTCGCTGACCGGCGGCTGACGCCTCAGTTCGGCTGGGGCTGTCAGCTCGGCTGGGGCTGTCAGCCCGTCCAGGCCGTTTCGGAGACCGGGGAGCGACCGAGCAGCGGACGCCACCAGGCTTCGTTCTCCTTGTACCAGGCGATGGTCGACCGCATGCCCTCGGCGAAGTCGATCAACGGCGCCCAGTCCAGCTCGGTCCGCAGCTTGGTGGAGTCCAGCAGGTAGCGGCGGTCGTGCGAGGGACGGTCGGGCACGATCGTCTTCAACGACGCGGGCAGACCGAGCTCGGCGAGCACCGTGTCGGCGATCGTCTCGATGTCCGCCTCGACGCCGGATCCGACGTGGTAGGTCTCGCCGAGCCGCCCGCGGTCCAGAACCGCGTCGATCGCCCGGCAGTGGTCCATCACGTGCAGCCACTCGCGCCGGTTCGTGGTGGAGGCGTACATCGGGAGCGACTCGCCCTGCAGCGCCCGGGTCACGAACAGGGGGAGGACCTTCTCCGGGAACTGGTAGGGACCGTAGTTGTTCGAGCAGTTGGTGATCGTCACGGGGAGGTTGTAGGTAAAGCCATAGGCGCGTACGGCGTGGTCCCCGCCGGCCTTCGCCGCGTTGTAGGGCGTTCGGGGGAGGTAGGGGGAGTCCTCGGTGAAGGCGCCGGGGTCGTTGAGGTCCATGTCGCCGTAGACCTCGCAGGTGGAGATCTGGTGGAAGCGGGCCACCCCGACCGTGCGGGCCGCCTCGAGCAGGGCCTGGGTACCCATCACGTTCGTCGCGAAGAACTCGCCGGGGCGAATGATCGCCAGACTGTTGTGCGACTCGGCGGCGAAGTTCACCACCACGTCCACGGAGTGCTCCCGCAGCACCGACTCGACGAGCTCCTGGTCACGGATGTCGCCGTGGACGAACGTGACGCGGTCCGCGACGTCGGCGAGGTTCTCCCGGCAGCCGGCGTAGGTCAGGGCGTCGAGCGCCACGACCGTGTCCCCCGGATGCCGCGTCCGCCAGTAGCGGACGAAGTTCGATCCGATGAACCCGGCGGCTCCGGTCACGAGGAGCGTCGACATGGTGTGCCTTTCGATCGGTGCGCAGGCGCGGCGACGCCTGCGGCTGGGCGGTGGACGGACGTCATCCATGTTCTCGTGGCGGGCGGGCACCGGCCTGGCCGGCGCGCGGCCACCCGGACGACGGCGGGTGACCGTGGGCGCACGGGCACCCTACGCTCTGGCGCGTGGCGGGCCTGCCCGAGGGCTAGCCGGCGGCCACAGCGGCCTATGCCCCCCGTACTCTTGAGGTCATGAGCATCGTCGTATCGTGATCGTCGCGTGCCCGACCGTGCCGTCTTTGGTGGGCACGGTGCGCGATCCGCCCTGTGCCCGACCTACCCCGTGCCCGACCTCGGTCGTCCCGGTTCGCAGTGCTCTGGTGGGGTCCCCGCCGTTGTCCGTGTCAACCCGACGTCGCCGGTGTAACGCTCTGACGCTCGCCCGGCGTTGTCTGGAAGCCCGAAAGAGGCCCTACCTCGATGATCATTGTGTCCGAGCTCGAACTGCGTGCCGGAGCCCGCACTCTGATCGAGCCCGTATCCTTCCGGGTGCAGCCGAACGACCGGATCGGTCTCGTCGGGCGCAACGGGGCCGGCAAGACGACGTTGCTGAAGGTGCTTGCCCGGGAGGGGCTGCCGTTCGCCGGCACCGTCGACCTCCGGGGTGAGATGGGTTACCTCCCCCAGGACCCGCGTACCGGCGATCTGGCCGACACTGCCCGTGATCGTGTGCTGTCGGCGCGTGGTCTCGACGTTCTCCTGCGCGAGATGGAGAAGCTGCAGCTGGAGATGGCCGAGCTGGTCGACACCACGGCGCGGGACGCGGCGATCCGCCGCTACGGCAGCCTGGAGGAGCGATTCGGGACGCTCGGCGGTTATGCCGCCGAGGCGGAGGCTGCCCGGATCTGCTCGTCGCTGGGCCTGGCTGACCGGGTGCTCGCCCAGCCCATCGGCACCCTGTCCGGTGGGCAGCGGCGGCGGGTCGAACTCGCCCGTATCCTGTTCGCCGGGTCCGGCAACGCCGACGCGACCCTGCTGCTCGACGAGCCGACGAACCACCTCGACGCCGACTCGATCGGATGGCTGCGGGACTTCCTGCGCGCTCACACGGGTGGCCTGATCGTGGTGAGCCACGACGTCGACCTGCTCGACAAGTGCGTGAACAAGGTCTTCCACCTCGACGCCAACCGGGCCACCCTCGACGTCTACAACGTGAACTGGAAGACCTATCTCAACCAGCGCGAGCTGGATGAGCGCCGCCGTCGCCGGGAACGCGCCAATGCCGAGAAGAAGATCGACTCGCTGAAGGCGCAGGCTGACAAGATGCGCGCCAAGGCGACCAAGGCGCGGGCCGCCCATCAGATGGACCGGCGGGCCGAGCGGCTTGCGGCCGGGCTCGCCGAGGCGCGCGTCGCCGACCGGGTGGCCAAGCTGCGCTTCCCGGACCCGGCTCCGTGCGGCCGCACGCCGTTGACCGCCACCGGACTGTCGAAGTCCTACGGCTCGCTGGAGGTGTTCACCGGCGTGGACCTCGCGATCGACCGCGGCTCGCGGGTCGTGGTCCTCGGGCTGAACGGTGCCGGCAAGACCACGCTGCTGCGCATCCTGGCGGGCCAGGAGGCGCCCGACGTCGGTCAGGTGCATCCCGGTCACGGTCTGCGTCTCGGGTACTACGCGCAGGAACACGAGACGCTGGACACCAGCCGCTCGGTGCTGGACAACATGCGGGCCGCCGCGCCGGGGGCGTCGGACGTGGAGCTGCGTCGCATCCTGGGCGCGTTCCTGTTCAGCGGAGACAGCGTGGAGCAGCGCGCCGAGACCCTGTCCGGCGGCGAGAAGACCCGCCTCGCGCTCGCCGGACTGGTCTGCAGCTCCGCCAACGTCCTCCTGCTCGACGAGCCGACGAACAACCTCGACCCCGCCTCGCGCGACGAGGTGCTTGCCGCGCTCGCCACGTACCGGGGCTCGGTCGTCCTGGTCACCCACGACCCGGGGGCCGTCGAGGCACTCGACCCGCAGAAGGTCCTGATGCTGCCGGACGGAGTCGAGGACAACTGGTCACCCGATCTGGCCGAGCTCATCACCCTGGCCTGAGCAGGAACCCTGCCCCGGGAACGGAATGGAGAACCTTTGTGAGTACGCAGGGCGGCACCAAGGCGGTCATGGCGGCACTGATCGCCAATCTGGGTATCGCGGTGGCGAAGTTCGTCGCGTTCCTGTTCACCCAGTCGTCGTCGATGCTGGCCGAGTCCATCCACTCGGTGGCCGACTCCGGCAACCAGGGCCTGCTCCTGCTCGGCCAGAAACGTTCCGTCCAGCCGCCGGACGAGGAGCATCCCTTCGGGTACGGGCGGGCGCGTTACATCGCCGGCTTCCTGGTCGGGATCGTGTTGTTCAGCGTCGGTGGGCTGTTCTCGGTGTATGAGGGCGTCGAGAAGCTGCGCCATCCGCATGAGCTGGAGAGCGGGCTGGTCGCGGTCGTCGTCCTGCTGACCGCGGTGCTGCTGGAGTCGTACTCCTTCGCGACCGCCATCCGCGAGTCGAAGAAGACGAAGGGCGACCAGTCCTGGTGGCGGTTCATCCGGGAGGCGCGGACCCCGGAACTGCCCATCGTCCTGCTGGAGGACCTGGCAGCCGAGCTGGGGCTGATCTTCGCGTTGCTCGGGGTCGGGCTGACCCTGGCACTCGACGACCCGATCTGGGACGGCGCGGGAACGCTGGCCATCGGCGTGCTCCTGCTGATCGTGGCCGTCCTCGTGGCGACCGAGGCGTACGGCATGCTGGTGGGCGAGGCCGCCGCCCCGGGAATGGTTGCCACCATCCGCGGCACGCTCGCCGCCGCCCCGGGCGTCGCCACGGTCATCCACCTGCGCACGCTGCACCTCGGGCCGGACGAGCTGCTCGTCGCCGCCAAGATCGGTATCGGGGCGGAACTGGCGATGCCCGAGGTGGCCGCCACCATCAACGGCGCGGAGGCGGCGCTGCGGGCCGCGGTGGCGGTTCCGCTGCGCATCTTCCTCGAGCCCGACATCCTCCGCGACGAGCCGGGTCGACGACGGGATCCGTCAGCCGGTGCCGTCGGCGAGGCAGAGCCGCAGCGCGAGCGCGCTCAGAGCGCCGAGGGACATCAGTACCACCGGCAGGTTTCCCGCTCGTAGCTTGTCCCCGGGCAGTTCCGGTCGGGGACGAGGCGCCACCGCGGCCACCAGTAACCAGGGGAACACCGGCAGCCAGGACTCTTCGACGTCGCCATCGGCCAGCCCGAGGACCGTCGCGAACAGCATCGTCGCGCCGGCCCCCACCAGCAGTGGCCAGCCCGGGGTCAGCCGCAGGCGGCGCGCCGCCCGGATGAGAACCGGCCCGCAGACGAGGACGACCACGGTCAGGTCCACGATGATCCAGGCCAGCGTGCCGGCGAGCCCCGGCCGTGGCGCGCTCGCCAGGGCCAGCCCGTCGGGCCAGGAGAAACCCCACGCGTAGAAGAGCCACAGCGGCAGGAGCGCACCCAGACCGGTCATGACATTGAGGATCGGGCGACGGCGGACGAAGTAGGCCGCGGCGACCGCCACGCCAAGCCATACCGGGGCGTAGCCGAACAGCCCCGCGAGGCCGAGCAGCAGCCCGCTTGCCAGCGCCCACCACATCGAGCGCCGACCCGGTTCGCATCCGACCACCCCCACCGCGACGGCCAGGGCGGCCAGGGTAGCCGTGACGGCGTCCGGGGACGCCGCCGTCCATCCGCTCCACGGGGCCAGGACGAGGACGGGGACCAGGCGCCGGGCGGCCGTCTCATGGCACAACGAGCGCACCGCGATCGAGACGGCGGGGACGACCAGCGTGCCCAGGGCGGTGAACAGTATCCCGATCGCGACCGCACCGTGCATCCCCACCCTGGTGAGCACCCAGACGGTCAGGACGGGGCCCGGAGGATGGGTCGGCAGGACGGCCGTGGTCCCCGCCGCGGCGTGCGCGGTGGTCGCGGTGTAGGTGGCGAGGAAGCCGAGCGGATCGTCACCGACGGCCTTCGCCGCCGCCAGGAGATCCGCCGGGATGCGAAGATCCGCCGTGATCTCCCCGGGTGCGACCAGCGCGAGCGTGCCGCTCCACGCCAGCGATCCGACGTAGCCCAGGACGAGCAGGGCGGTCCAGGGCAGCCTGTTCGCCGGGCCGGTCGCCGTGGCCGGGGTGTTCGCCGTGGCCGGGGTGGCCGGGGTGTTCAGGGTGTTCGGGGTG